>CAZWQT010000022.1:0-21154 GCA_964635945.1 uncultured Akkermansia sp.
TCGAGTTCCAACCAGCTGCCCCGAAGCCGGGAGATGGGCGTTTTTTGCGGTCCGAAGAGACCTTCCACGGCGGTGGATCCCAAGGCGATGATCACCTGTGGGGCGATGACGGAAACCTGGGTGCGGAGATAAGGAAGGCATGCGTCCATCTCATCCCGGGTGGGTTTGCGGTTGCCGCTGCCCTTGGAGGGCATGTCCGGGCGGCATTTCAGAACGTTGGCGATGTAAACTTTTTCGCGGGTGAGTTCCATCGCGGCGATCATCTTGGTGAGAAGCTGGCCGGCCCGACCGACGAACGGCTCGCCCTGTTCGTCCTCATCGGCTCCGGGAGCCTCGCCCACAAACATGAGCTTGGCCTCCGGATCGCCCACTCCGAAGACCACCTGAGTGCGGGACTTGGCCAGATGAGGGCAGATGGTGCAGGCGGAGGTCTGTTTTTTGAGGGCGGCAAGGCGTTCGGCTTTGGTACCGGCAGGTAGCTGAATCGGATTGGCGTTAGAGCGTGGGGCTGGGGGGGCGGGAGAGTTAGGTGATGGCCTGGCTTCGCTCCTCACCTCGCTGACTCGGGAGGAGCTTCGCAGGGTTTGGGTTTGGATGGACGCAGGGGCCTGCGCTCCACCAGGCAGTCGACGGGCGAGACCGGCAGGAAGCCAGGCGTCCTTTTTGCCCGAGCGGCGGAGAAGCTGGACGTAGCGGGCGGCTTGGGAGCGGAGTTCAGAGTCCATCGAGATAGGACTGGAATGCCTCAAAATCTGCGGGCGGGGGAGCTTCAAACGAAAGGTATTCACCACTGCGCGGGTGGGTGAAGGAGAGCCGGTGGGCGTGGAGCAGCTGGCGTTTCACACCGGCCGCGCGGGTGAGGGCGTTGGTACCGCCGTAGACGGAGTCGCCGGCGACCGGGCAGCCGGCGGCCGAGGCGTGGACCCGGATCTGGTGGGTGCGGCCGGTAAGAAGTTTCAGTTCCAGCAACGAGCCACCGGGCCAGGAGCCGACGACCTTCCAGTCGGTCCGCGAGGGGCGGCCCCGGGTCCGCACCGCCATTTTTTGACGATGCACGGGGTGGCGACCGATGGCTCCTTCCCAGGAGCCGACTTGTCCCCTGGGCCGGCCCAGCACGAATGCGAGGTAGGATTTTTGGGTTTCGCGATCCTTGAACTGACGGCTGAGCTCGCGATGAGCGGCATCGGTCTTGGCGGCGACGAGCAGGCCGGAAGTTTCCAGGTCGAGACGATGAACAATGCCGGGCCGTTCGGGTCCGCCGCCGGGGGCGAGTTGCCCGGAGCAGTGGTGCAGCAGGGCGGCAGCGAGGGAACCGGTGGGGCGACCGGCACCGGGATGGACGGCCAAGCCGGGAGGTTTGTGAAGGACGATGAGGTCGGCGTCCTCGTGGAGGATGTCGAGAGGAATGGGTTCCGGCTCCACATGGCGCGGGGCGGGAGTGGGAATCCGGATGGTAATGGAGGTGCCGGCAGGAAGAAAATCGCGCGCCTGGACGGCTTGCCCGGCGGCTTCGACCCGTCCGTCTTTCATCCATTGCTGGATTTTGCTGCGGGACTCCCCGCTGAGGCGGGCGAGAACGAGATCGGCGCGTTCGACCGAGTCGGCTGGGCCGGTGGAACCGTTCCAGATCCTTTCTTGGGTAGAAGGGGTTTTTCGGCGAGGTTGCTGGGGATGACGGGGCATGCCTACCTGATCCTGCCTTTTTTTGCCTCGCTGGTCTATGCGGTCGGTGCGCTCTTTTTGAAGCGGTCGATGGAGGGGGGCCAAGACCCGAACCGGGTTTTGGTGAGTTGCAACCTGGCCCTGGGAGCCTGTTTTCTGCCGCTTTTGCTTTGGGTGGAGAAACCCCCGGAAGGGCTGGGGTGGGAGATCTGGCTGACTCCCAGCCTTTGTTCTGTTCTGTTTTTTCTCGGGCAAATGGGAACGTTCCGGGCGCTGGCGGGCGGAGATGTTTCCGTGGCAACCCCGATCCTGGGAACCAAGGTGGTGATGACCGCCATGCTCGGGGCGTTTTTTTTGCCCGAAGGTGTGCCGGGCCGTCTTTGGCTTGGGGCCTTTCTGGGGACGGCCGGAATCGCCCTGGTCGGGTTGCAACCCGGAGCGAGGACCGGCAAGGCCCTCCGCGCAATCGCCTGGGGTTTTTTTGCCGCAGCGGTTTTTTCCCTGACCGATGTGTTGGTTGCGCGCACGGCCAAAGAGCTGGGCTTTTGCCTGTTCGGCCCCTTGATGATGGCGGGCATGGCGATTTTGTCCGTTTCCGTCATGCCTCCATGGCATTGGCCGCGGATTGTGGAAGGGCTGGGCGTCCGCTGGATGCTGGCGGGCGTGGCTTGCATTGGGATTCAAGGCGTCGTTCTTTACGCGACGATCGCCCTTTCCGGCGACCCGGTGGGAGTCAACATTGTGTATGCAGTGCGGGGGCTTTGGTCGGTCTTATTGGTGGCTTGGGTGGGGAAGTGGCTGGGCAACCGGGAGGCGGGTCTTCCGCGGATGGTTCTGTTTCTTCGGGGAGTGGGAGCCACCCTGCTTTTAGGGGCGGTTTGGGCGGTGCTGGGTTAGCGTTGGCGAAGCGAAAGCGGGGCGGTAGAAAGGTGGGATGACGGCCGCTTCCTTGTTTTCCTCCCAAATCGGCCTGCAGACTTCTGACCCGCTCCAAGTGGTCATCATCCTGGTGGCCGGAATCCTTTTACAGGTCTATGGGGCGAAGTTGTTGGTGGGTGGAGGTGCGGGATTGGCCCGGCGCTTCGGAGTGCATCCCTTGGTGATCGGTTCGACCGTCGTGGCCTTTGGCACCTCGGCCCCGGAATTTTTCATCAGCCTCTGGGCGGCCGGAAAAGGGCAGGGGGATATCGCCGTGGGGAACGCGGTGGGATCGGTGATCACCAATGTCGGGCTGATTCTCGGGCTTTCGGCGGTGGCGCGTCCGGTCTGGTTCCGGCCCCAGCTGTTTCAGGCCGAGGCGCCCATCATGGTGGCCTCGGCGGCGTTGGTGGGATTCCTCTTAAGAAACAGCTGGATCGGCCGATTTGAGGCCATGCTCCTTGCTTTCGCCTTGGTGGTCTATGCGGTGTTTATCTGGTTTTCGGCTCAGATTGAGGCGGACAGCTCGGTGATTGCGCGGATGGAGAAAGATATCCCCAAGCCCGGCCCCTCCCGCTGGATTGAGTTGGCCCAAGTGGCTGGTGGAATCGTGCTTTTGGTCGCGGGATCGCGCTACCTGGTGAAGGCCTCGGTCACCGGGGCGGAGATGGTGGGGATGTCGCAAGCGGCCCTGGCTTTGGCGGCGATTCCGCTGCTGGCCAGCACCCCCGAACTGTTCGTGCTGATTTCCGCCTTGGTCAAAAAGGAAAAGGAGCTGGCCGGGGGCATCGTGGTGGGAGCCTGTATTTTTAACTGTCTCGGCGTGTTGGGATTTTCCGCCCTGCTTCGGCCGTTGCTGGCACCCAATGTGAACCAGATGGATCTGGGAGTGATGTTGATTGCGACCATTGCGGTTCTCCCCTTGCTGCAGGCGGGGACCCGTCGCCGCCAGGCGATCGGGACCGCCTTATTGGTGGGGTACGGGCTTTATTTGACGCAGCTGCTGGGGCGCCGCATTTCCGAAGGCTTGTGAGGCAGGCGCGCAAGGCAGTGCCCCCCGCGCGAAAAGGGGCCATCTCCCAAGTGGTGGAGAGGTTGGAGCGGAGAGTCAGTCATGAGCATGGGCTGACCATCGATGAACTGATGCATGCCCTGGAGGGCAAGGGACATGCCGCGATGATCACGGTGTTGGCCCTGCCGTTCAGCCAGCCGATCCAGATCCCTGGCCTTTCGATGCCGTTCGGCATCGTGCTTTTTTACAGTGGTCTTAGGGTGGCTTTTGCCCAGCAACCTTGGCTCCCGGGTTGGCTCCGGGTAAAAAAAATCCCGGCGGCCACCGCAATGGCGCTTTTGGAAGCTTTGCGCAAAGTGGCGGGGTTGGCTGAAAAAGTCCTGCATCCGCGCTGGACCCAACTTTGTCGAAACCCCTTTCTCCATCGAATCCATGGGATCCTGATCGCTTTTCTTTCCATCCTGCTGGCTCTGCCCCTGCCGATCCCCATGAGCAACATGCTGGCCGCGATTCCGATTGTCCTGATGGCTTTGGCCTTGTTGGAGGATGACGGTCTTTATCTCGTTGCGGGATATTTGGCGGCCATTCCTTGCGCGGTGTTTTTCGCGGTTCTTTTTCTCCTTGGCCCGAAGGCCGTGATGGCGTTGTGGGACTGGTTGGTGGCCTTTTTTGGGTGAGGGGGCGGGCTTTCCCGCCGACCAAAATTCCGTATCGTTACATCTTCCGGCCGAGAAAAATTATTCAAAGAAATATTGTAAATTCATCATATGGAAGGATTTATACTCAGCATTCTGATTCTGGCCAATGGCGTGTTTGCCATGGCGGAACTGGCGGTGGTATCCAGCCGGCGTAGCAAGTTGCGTCAGCGGGCGGAGGGCGGAGACGGCGGGGCCAAGGCGGCTTATGAACTGGCGAGCTCGCCCAGTGCGTTTCTTTCGACGGTCAGCGTGGTGATCACCCTGATCGCGATTCTTTCCGGGGCCATGGGAGGTGCTGTTCTGGCCCAGCCGGTGGCGGAACGGCTGATGGCGATCCATGTTCCCTCATCCATTGCGGAACCTCTTTCGCTGGGCTTGGTGGTTTTGGTGATCACCGTGGCCTCGATTATTTTTGGGGAACTTCTGCCCAAGCGGCTGGCTTTGGCGCACAGTGAAACCATCGCCTCACGGCTTTCTCGGCCGATTCAAGCGGTGGCGGTGGGGCTGGGGCCGATTGTCCGGTTTTTGAGCTGGGTGACGGATACTTTGGCGGCTTTGTTCGGGGTCCGCTCCACCGGAGAGACAGTTCCGGTCAGCGATGAGGAGTTGCGGCACCTGCTGGAGCAGGGGAAGCGGGCCGGGGTGTTCAGTTCGACGGAGCAGGGGATGGTGGAACGGGTGTTGCGACTGGACGAAATGCGGGTGGAGGAGTTGATGACCCCGAGCGTGCGCATTGTCTGGATCAATGCGGAGGAGAGCCTCGAGGTGACTTGGCGCGCGCTCGTGGCCAGCGGACATTCCCATTTTCCCGTGTATCGGGGGAGCCGGGAAAACATTCTCGGAATGGTCTCGGTCAAGGCGCTCTGGGCCAACATGGCGGTCGGATTGCCTTCCTCGCCGGCGGATCTGGCCACCCAGGCTTTGATTCTCCCGGAGACGATCCCGGCCCTCCGGGCTCTCGAGCAGTTGCAGAAGGCACGGCAACGTGTGGCGCTGGTGAGCGATGAGTTTGGGAATATCACCGGAATTCTCAGCCTCCTGGATTTGTTGGAGGCGATTGTGGGGGAGCTGCCCTCCCAGGAAGACCGGCACAAGCTCCGGGCGATTCGCCGGGAGGACGGTTCCTGGCTGGTGGATGCCACGTTGCCGGTGGAGGAGTTTGCCCGGGATCTGGGCAAAGCGGCGGACTACTTCCAGATCAACGGGGATTTTCAGACGGTGGGGGGGTTCGTGGTGCACCGTCTGGCCCGAATACCCAAAGAGGGAGACCACGTCGAATACCGGGGGCACCGGTACGAAGTGGTCGACATGGACCGGCACCGGCTCGACAAGATTTTGGTGTCGCCGGTCCAGGGTTGACCGTTTGACCCGATGGGAGGAAGAAGGAGAATATGAGATTCAGTTTTGGGCGGGGTAGCCAAGTGGTAAGGCAGGGCTCTGCAAAAGCCCCATTTCGTCGGTTCGATTCCGACCCTCGCCTCGTTTTTTTTGCGGCCGCAGAAAGAAAGACCGCATCCTTTGGCGAAAAGCCGGGTTTAATCCCTTATGGGGCCAGGCAAAAAGGAGGCGTCTGATGGGCATCCAAAGAGTCCGGGTCAAATCATCGGCGGGGATCTATCCTGTCTACATTGGGGAGAAACTCCTCCCTGCGGTGCTCTCGAAACATCTGCCGGCCAAAGTGCCCGTGGCGATGCTGGTGGACGAGGGCGTGGCGGCGTTGCCGCTGACGACCGACCTGTTCCAGTGGCTGGAGCGCCGGGCGTCCCGGGTGATCCGGGTCCGGATTCCGGCGGGGGAGAGGTCGAAATCCGTGGACGAATACGGTCGGGTCCTTCGCCAACTGGCGGGAGCGGGAATGACGCGGGATGGCTGGATTCTGGCGGTGGGCGGGGGGGTGACAGGGGATCTGGCGGGTTTTGTGGCGGCGACCTACCTGCGGGGCCTGCCTCTCATCCAGATTCCCACCACGGTGGTGGCGATGGTGGACAGCAGTGTGGGCGGCAAGACGGGGGTGGATCTTCCGGAGGGGAAGAATCTGGTGGGGGCATTTTATCCTCCCCAAGCAGTGCTGGCGGACCTGCGCTGGCTGCAGTTTCTGCCCCCGGTGGAGAAGCGGTCGGGCATGGCCGAAGTGCTGAAGTGCGGGGCGATTGCGGATGCGAAGCTCTTGGCGTCGTTGGCGAAGGGGGCTCCGCGTTCGATGGCGAAAGTGGTGAAGCGCTGTGTGGAGATCAAGGCCAAGCTGGCGGGCGAAGACGAGAAGGATCTGAAAGGCAAACGGGCTCTGCTGAACTTTGGCCACACGGTGGCCCATGGGCTGGAGGGGATTCTGGGGTACCACGGTCTTCGGCACGGAGAAGCAGTGGCGATCGGAATGGCCGTGGCTGCCCACCTCTCGGTCAAGGCCCGGGGCTTCAAGAAAAAGACGGCCGAGAAGTTGAAGGCGGCGATTCGGGCCCAGGGGTTGCCGGTGACGCACCCGGAACTCCGGTGGGATCGCTTGGCCAACTGGATTTCGCGGGACAAGAAAGCCACCTCGGAGGGAATCCGCTGGGTGTTGCTGCGCAAGATCGGGCGGGCGGACCTGGTCTCCGGGGTCGCGGAGAAAAAAGTGATGGCGGCGTTGGAGGAGGTGCGGGAGGGCCGACCGGCCAAGGGATGACGCGGACCGAGGCCTACCTGGTCCTCAACTCTCTGCGTCTGGTGGGTCCGGTTCGGGTCCGAAAACTTCGGGAGGCCTTCGGGCCGGTGGAGGGAATTTTTGCGCAGCCGACCCAGCGGTTGGCAGGTGTGGAGGGTGTGGGTCAGGCGGTGGCGGAATCGATCCGGGGCTGGGAGAAGACCTTTGATTTGGGGGCGGAGCTGGAGAAGATCCGCAAACTCGGGCTTCAGGTTGTCGACTGTGAAAACCCTGCCTATCCGCCCTTGCTAAGGGAGATTCATGATCCGCCCCTGGTGCTCTACTACCGAGGCCATTTGGATGCGGTGAAGGGGGCGTGTATCGCCGTGGTTGGGACCCGGGAGGCCACGGGGTACGGAATCGATCTGGCCAAGAAGCTTGGGTACCAACTGGCCTTTGCGGGAATCGGCGTGGTGAGCGGTTTGGCCCGGGGCATTGACACGGCGGCCCACCAAGGTGCCCTTGCGGCCAAGGGGAGAACCGCGGCCGTGTTGGGCTGTTCCCTGGACCAGGTGTATCCGTCGGAGAACGAGGTTTTGGCGGAGAAGATGGTGGAGGCGGGGGGATGTGTAATGAGTGAGTTTTGCCTGGGCACGCCGCCGGACCGGCAGACTTTCCCGATGCGCAACCGGATTGTCAGCGGACTCAGCAAGGGGCTGCTGGTGATTGAGGCCGCGCGGGTCAGCGGGGCGATGATCACGGCGCGGCAGGCCTTGGAGCAGGGACGGCAGGTGTTTGCGGTGCCGGGGAGAATCGATCATCCGCAGTCGGGCGGTTGCCACCAACTGATCAAGGACGGCGCCCGTTTGGTGGAATCGGTGGAGGATGTCCTGGCGGAGTTTGAGTTTTTGCTGCCGAGATCCGAAATGCCCGCTCCGGCTCCACCCCAAGGCAACTTGAACGAGGAGGAAAAGAGGATTCTGGAGGTGTTGGGCCGGGATGAACTCCAGGTCGATCTGGTCACGCGAAAATGCGGGTTGCCTTCCCGGGTCGTGTCCGCCACCCTCCTGAAGCTTGAGATGAAACACCGGGTGCGACAAATGCCCGGTAAAGTCTTTACACGTATAGATTAAGATATGGCCAAAAAACTGATCATCGCGGAGAAGCCGAGTGTGGCCAATGACTTGGCCAAGGCTCTGACGGGTTTTAAGAAGGAGGGCGAATACTGGGAGTCCGACAAGTTTGTGCTTAGTTCCGCGATCGGACATTTGGTCGAATTGTGTAAGCCCAGCGAGTATGGCAAGGGGAAGGGGAAGTGGAGTTTTGAGAGCTTGCCGCTGATCCCGGGAGATTTTTTGCTGAAGGTGATTGAACGAACGGAACCCCGTTTTCAATTGCTGAAAAAGCTGCTCAAGCGCAAGGACGTGACCGGGGTGATCAATGCCTGCGACGCCGGTCGTGAGGGTGAGCTGATCTTTCGCTACGTGATGGAGGCTGCGGAGTCCAAGAAGCCGGTCCAGCGGTTGTGGCTGCAGTCAATGACCAAGGAGTCGATTCAGGACGGTTTCTCCCGTCTCCGCAAAGAGGAAGAGATGGTACCGCTGCTCGAGGCCGCCAAGTCCCGTTCCGAGAGCGACTGGTTGGTGGGCATCAATACCACCCGGGCGCTGACGGCGTTGAATTCCAAAGGAGGCGGATTTTTCCTCACTACTGCCGGACGGGTTCAGACACCCACCCTCAGTATTTTGGTGGACCGGGAGAAGCAGATCCGGGCCTTTGTGCCGAAAGACTTCTGGGAAATTCACGCCACGTTCGGGGCCAAGGCCGGCGAATACGAGGGACGGTGGTTTGACGAGAAGTTGGCCGACCAGAAGGCCTCCGAGCGCGGGACGGATCAGAAGCCGGAGCGGCTTTGGGACAAGAAAACAGCCGAGGCGATCGCCGCGGAGTGCAGGGGCCAACCCGGCGAAGTGCACGACGAGAAGAAGCCCGCCCGCCAGCTTTCGCCGCTCCTGTACGATCTGACCAGTTTGCAGCGGGACGGGAACAGCCGTTTCGGTCTTTCGGCCCGCCGGACCCTGCAGATCGCCCAGGCACTGTATGAGCGGCATAAAGCGATCACCTATCCTCGAACGGACTCCCGGTATCTGCCGGATGACTATCTCCCCACGGTCAAAAATACCCTGAAGAATCTGGAGGGGACCGAATTCGGTGAATTTTCCAAGACGGTCCTCAAGGAGGGATGGCTGAAGCCCACCAAGCGGGTGTTCAACGGGGCCAAAGTGAGCGACCACTTTGCGATCATTCCCACCCTCCAGGTGCCGGATCTTGGGAAACTGGATGAAATCGAGCTCAAGGTGTATGCGGCGATCGCCCGTCGATTTATCGCCGTCTTTTATCCCGAGGCGGTTTACGAGGTCACCACCCGCATCACCCGCGTCAAAAAGCACGCCTTTCGCACCGACGGGAAAATTCTCAAGGAGGCCGGCTGGCTCGCGGTTTACGGCAAAGAAGGCATCGAGGAGGGCGGGTCGGACGAGGGCAAGCTGTTGGTCCCGGTCACCGATGGGGAGAAGGTGACGACCGTGGCGGTGTTGGCCGACGGCCTGCAGACGAAACCGCCGGCCCGTTTTACGGAGGCGACCCTCCTCAGCGCGATGGAAGGGGCGGGGAAGCTGATTGATGATGAAACCCTGCGCGACGCGATGGGGGAGAGGGGTTTGGGCACGCCGGCTACCCGGGCGGCCACGATCGAGACCTTGATTTCCGAGGAGTATGTGAGGCGGATGGGACGGGAGCTGGTTCCGACCGCCAAGGCTTTTGGTCTCTTTGAGACGCTGGATGCGCTCGGGATCGAGATTCTGCACTCGCCGGAGCTCACCGGGGAGTGGGAGCACAAGCTCAAGGAAATCGAGCACGGCCGTCTGAAGCGGAAGGAGTTCATGACCGAGATCGAAAAGGTCACCAAGGACATCGTGGAAAAGATCCGGGCCTTCCAGGACAAGGACCACGTGCTGAGGAAACTCGATTTCAAAGATCCGGAGACCGGGCAGGAGTTTGAGGAGACCCTCCGGGAGTATCGGACGGTGGACGGGAAGTATTCTGTCCGGAAGGTACTGGCGGGGCGCCGGATCGAGGCCTCGGAATTTCTGGAGCTTCTGCAAAAAGGAACCCTGGGCCTGGTGGAGGGATTCCGCAGCCGATTAGGTCGACCTTTTTCCGCGGGGTTGAAGCTCGGCGAAGGAAGGAAGATTGAGTTGGTGGTCGGGGAGGAGGAGGGAACATTGGACTTTACCGGGCAAGAGCCCCTGGGCACTTGCCCAGCCTGTGGCGGGAGGATGTTTGCGAGCCTGTTGCGGTACGTTTGCGAGCACAGCGTCGCCAAGCCCGCAACCTGCACTTTCAAGGTTTCCAAAAAGATCCTGAGCCGGGACATCACCGAGGCGGAACTCCAAACCTTGCTCAAAGACGGAAAAACCGGGTTGTTGGAAAAATTTGTCTCCCAGAAGACCCGGCGTCCCTTCTCGGCCTTCCTGATTTGGAAAGACGGGAAAGTTTCCTTTGATTTCCCGCCGCGGGAACCGCGCAAGCCCAAGTCGGCCAAGACCGCCAAAGCTCGGGCCGGCGCGGCCGCCTGAAAACCGAAATACCCCCGGCCGCGGATCCTCTCGCGGCTGCGTTTCTCCGCCACTTGGGCGAGGAGCGGGGACTTTCCGGAAATACCGTGAGAAATTATCAGCAGGTCCTCCTTGAATTTCAAAAGGATCGTGGCTGTTCCTGGGCCCAGGTGGCGGAAACGGACTGCCGGACCTATCTGCACGGTTTGGCCGGCCGTGGACGACACCAACCGGCCTCCGTACGGCTGCGCTTTTCAGCCCTCCGAACTTTTTTCAAGTGGATGCAGTCCCGGGGGGAGCGCGCGGACAACCCGGCCATGGGGTTGCGTTTACCGCGGCCGCGCAAGGCGCTTCCCCGGTTTCTTAGTGAGCCGCAGATGGAGCATCTCTTGAGTGCCCCTCTGCGGTTGTTGGAAAAGAAACCGGGCCGGCCGGCGGGAAGAAAGGAACCGGCGTGGGCCCGCTGGCGGGATGCGGCACTGCTGGAGCTGCTCTACGGGACCGGTTTGCGTCTCGGCGAGGCGCTCGGTCTGGCACGAAAAGCTTTTCATGAGGAGGGGCGCCGGACGATCAAAGTGAAGGGAAAGGGGGGGAAAGAAAGATTGGTGGTGGTGGGGGATTCCGTGCGGACCGCCATCCAACGGTATGAGGAGAAGCTGCCGGGCGGGTTGCGGAAGGATCACGGGCCGGCATTTCTTGGGCCGCGCGGGGAGCGGCTGAGCCCACGGGTTTTTCAGCGCAACCTAAAGGAGTACCTCGCGGAAGCGGGCCTGGATGGGAGCCTCACTCCCCACAAACTCCGTCATAGCTTTGCCACGCATCTGCTTGGAAGGGGCGCGGATCTAAGGGCGGTACAGGAACTGCTGGGGCATGCCCGCCTGACGAGCACGGAAATCTATACCCGCGTCACCCCGGAACGCCTCCGGGGCGCCTATGGGAAGGCCCATCCACGAGCATGACGCAGATTCCTGAGCCCCTGCTCAAGATCGGCTACAACCTGCTGTTCACGGTGGGGTTTGCGCTGACCTGGCCATACTTCACTTATCTCATCTGGCGGCGGCAGCCGTTCTGGGAGCGTCTGGGAGAAAGGCTTGGCCATTATCCCAGGGCCGTAAAGGACTGGTTGCAACGGCCGGACCGACCGGTCTGGATCCATGCGGTCAGCGTGGGGGAAGTTCTGCTGGCCCGGGTTCTGGTGCGGGAACTGCGCCGCCATCTTCCTCATCTGCGGATCTTTCTGACCGTGGGAACACCCACCGGAAGGCGCCTGGCGGAGCCGCTGTTGGATGACAAAACCTGTTTGGTTTATGTGCCGACGGATTTTTATTATTCGATGATGCGCGCCTTCCGGCGCGTGAATCCCCGCGTGCTGATTCTCGTGGAAAACGAAATTTGGCCGAACATGCTCTGGCGGGCCAAAAAGATGGGCATTCCCATCTGCCTGGTGAATTCGCGGCTTTCGCGGCGAAACCGGCGTCTGTTCCGGGCGGCCCGGACTTTTGTTCGACCCGTGGTCCAGCTCTTTGACTGGGTCGGGGTCCAAAGCGAGGAGGACCTGGGACGTTTTGCCATCGCGGGCTTTCCGGAAAACCGCCTGCACCTGATGGGGAGCATGAAGTACGATGTGGCCGACCTGGCTTCCGACAATCCGGGCAAGGGAAGGGAAATCCGCGAGTTGGCCGGCTGGGACCGGGGCCAGATCGTTTTGCTCGGAGGGAGCACCCACCCTGGCGAGGAAAAGGCACTGGCCGATCTGGTGCGGGCTCTGAAATCGAAACACCCCACGCTCCGGCTGATGCTCGTACCGCGGCATGTGGAGCGCAAGGGGGAGATCCTTGCGCAGTTGTCAGTCCCCGGGTTGAAGGTCGGCCTCCGGTCCCGGCTGGAGGCGGAAAGGGGATCGGATCCCGATATCCTGCTGGTGGATTCGACCGGGGAATTGCGTGATCTCTATCCGGCCTGCGAACTGGTGTTCATTGGAAAAACGCTCACCGGAAAAGGCGGGCAAAACTTCCTCGAGGCGGCGCGTCACGGCCGGGCCATCGTGGCCGGGCCCCATATGGATAATTTTCAGTCCCTCCGCCGGGAATTTTTGGCGGACCAGGCCATGGTCGTGAGCCGGAATCTTGAAGAGTTGGGATCGCAACTGGATCGACTGCTGGCCTCACCCCAAGAACGGGAAGAGTTGGGAAAACGCGCCCGGGCCTGTTTCCGGGAGCACCTCGGGGCCGGGGCAAGGCACGTCGAAGCACTCCTGAAGTATTTGAGCGGGAAGGTGTAGAGAAATCACCTTCAGGAGGCCACTTGCGAGGAAAGGGGCAGCCACTTTTAGCAAAAGTGGGCTACCAAACCTTCAGGTTACCACTCCAAAATGGCGCTCGCCCAGGTCAGTCCTCCGCCAAAGGCGACGAGCAGGACCTTGTCGCCCTTTTTGAGTTTCATTTCTGATCCGGCCTCATGGAGAGCGACCGGGATGCAGGCGGCCGACATATTGCCGTAGCGCTGGACGTTGGCGAAGCAACGTTCCCGAGGAAATTTCAGTTTCTCCACGAGAGCATCAATGATCCGGATGTTGGCTTGGTGGGAGATGACGCAGGCGATGTCCTCCAGCTTCAGGCCGGCCTTTTCCATGGTGCGCCGGGAGGAGTCCGCCATGGCCGTCACGGCCTGCTTGAAGATTTCCTTCCCGGCCATGACGATGCAGTCCGATTCCAAGGGCGCGGGGGGAGTGATCGCCTTGCCCCGGGCCATGGGATTTTTGAGGTGAAGCAGTTCGGCGGCCGAGCCATCGGCTCCCCAATCAAACGCCAAAATGCCTTTGTGCCCGGGTTCGTTTCGGACCACCACGGCCCCGGCGCCGTCCCCGAAAAGGACGCAGGTGTTGCGGTCCCGCCAGTCGACCACGGAGGAAAGGCGTTCGGTTCCGATGAGGAGAATATTTTTGGCGGCGCCGGTTTTCAGGAACTGATCGGCGACGATCAGGCCGTAAAGAAAACCCGAGCAGGCGGCCTGAAGATCGAAAGCCGGGCAGCCGGCGGCGCCAATTTCCGAGGAAATCCGGCAGGAGGAGGAGGGGAACATGGAGTCAGGCGTGACGGTGGCGGTGAGGATGAGATCGAGTTCCGAGGCCGCGACCTTGGCACTGGCCAGAGCCTGCCGGGCGGCGGCAACGCCCATGAAGGTGGAGGTTTCCTGCTCCGAGGCGATTCGGCGCTCCTTGATGCCGGTGCGGGTCAGAATCCACTCGTCGCTGGTCTCGACGAGCTTCTCGAGCTCGTGGTTGGTGAGGATACGGGCGGGAAGATAAACGCCCGTCCCAGCCACCCGGAGGCCGGAATCAGGCTGCGACGGCATCGGCTTTGGATTCCTTGTGGGCTCCCGCGAGTTCGGCGGCGCGAATGATCCGGTTGTTGACCCCGTGATCGATGGCCTCAACGGCTTCGCGGATCGCGTTGCGGATGGCCTTCACCGTGGAGCTGCCGTGAGCGATGACGGTGATTCCGTTGACGCCCAGCAGGAGGGATCCCCCGTATTCCTCGTAGTTGGTCTTTTTCTTGATGGCGCGAAACGCGTTCCGCGCCAGCCAGGCTCCAATCATCCGCAATGGGGTCTTTTTGATTTCGTGGGCCAGCCAGTGAAAGATCGCGGTGGCGATACTTTCGCCGGTTTTCAGCACCACGTTCCCAACAAATCCCTCACAGACGACGACTTCCACCGGGCGTTCGAACAGGTCGCGACCCTCGATGTTGCCGACGAAGTTGATGGGAGCACTGGAGAGGAGTTTGAAGGCGTCTTTGGTCAAAGTATTGCCCTTGGCATCCTCGGACCCGATGGAGAGCAGGCCGACCCGTGGTTTCTTGTAGCCAAGGATCTCTTCCGAAAAGACAGAGCCCATCAGCGCGTAATCAAGAAGGTGTTCCGGGCGTGCGTCGATGTTGGCGCCGGCATCGATCAGGATGAAGAGATTGGTCTCCGTCGGCATGATGGTGGCGATCCCGGGCCGGCTGATGCCGGGGAGGGTGCGGAGCCGGATGGTCGCCGCGGCGACCATGGCCCCGGTGTGGCCGGCTGAGACGGCGGCATCGGCCTGCTCATCCCGGACGGACTCAATGCACCGGAGGATGGAGTTGTTTTTTTTGCGCCGGAGTGATTCGACGGGGGGATCGCCCATCTCGATGACCGTCTCGCAATGATGAATTTCCAGGCGGCCATCCGGTTTTTCCTGGCCGAGTTTTTTCAGCTCCGCCCGGATTTCAGGTTCCTTGCCAAACAGCAGGATTTTTTCGATCTGGGGAAAGTGGGCGAGGGCCTCCACAGCCGCGGCGACGGGTCGTTCGGGGGCGAAATCACCCCCCATCGCATCGAGCGCTATTTTCATATGAAAGGTTTCTCGCGGAACCGCGAGGGGGCCGGATCAGGCCGCAGGAGTCTCGACGGTCAGGACTTGGCGATCGCGGTAGCGGCCGGTGGCGGGATCCACCACGTGAGGGAGATGGGGTTGGCCGGCCTTGTCGCGGCGGAGTTGGGGCAGGGAACGACGGTGCGTGAATTTCCGCATCCGCATCCGCATCTTCGACGTTTTTCTTTTCGGAACACCCATGGTTTCAGTTCTCCGGTTTGAGCTGGTCCAGATCCCGCCAGACCGTAGCCCTTCTTTTTTCAGCGAAGTCGTCTTTGCCGGGGGCAAACACTCGCCCCGAGCGCGGACACCGACCACTGCTGTCCAACTCACAGCGGGCTGCGAGCGGGAGAGCGAGAATGATGTCCTCCCGGATCAGGGGAGTCAAGTCGGCCACAGCCTCTTCAGGAACGCTCAAAATCTGACAGAAGTCATTGATTTCCAGCTTCCAAGGAATGGGATCGAGGCAGCGGGCACACTGGATCTGAAAGGATGCCCCCAAAGTGCCAGTGACGGTAATTTCCGGACCGGTCCGGATGGCGTGGAGGGTGTATTCGATAGTGTTCCACCCGGTGATGCCTTCAGCGGGAATTCCGTAGTCTGCCACCGGGAGAGAACCCTTGAGGTCGAGGCCGCTCTCGGGAATTTGGCGGGGATCAATCTTCATGTTTTGACGAACTTTTTCCGCAAGGCTTGAACCACGGCCGGGGAAACAAACTCATCCAGCGGGGCTCCCAAGCGTGCAAGTTCACGGACAAGGTTGGAGCTGAGGAAGGAGAGGGTTTCCCTGGGCATAAGAAAGACCGATTCCAGTTCCGGGTGCAGCCGCCGGTTGGTCAGGGCGAGCTGAAATTCGTATTCGAAATCCGATACCGCCCGCAGCCCCCGGATCACCGCCACCGCCTGCTCCCTGCGGGCAAACTCCACCAGCAGCCCCTGAAAAGAGGCCACCCGAACCCGCTTCGCCCAAGGTTCTTGGTGGAGGCAGTCCTGGATGAGCTGGACACGTTCCGCAACGTTGAAAGCGGCGTCCTTGCCGCTGTCTTGCGCCACCGCGATGACCACCTCGTCGAAAATCCGCACAGCCCGGGCCAACACGTCCAAGTGGCCCAGGGTGATGGGATCAAAGGTGCCGGGGTAGATTGCGCGTTTCATGGGCAGGTGATTTTCGGGGAAAGAGGAGGGTGACGCAAAGGGCTTTTTCCTGGATCCATCAGATGCGGTGCGCCTCCACGATTCTTGGCCGAGAGGTTAGATCGGGGTGAACGGTGACGGTGGGAAAGCCGGCCTCCCGGGCCAGCGTCGCCACCTGCTCGGCTTGGGCCGGGCCGCATTCCAAAAGAAGGTTTTGGGTCAGTTTCGCGGCCTGCGGAAGCAGCCGGCGGATCAGATCCAGCCCATCGGCTCCACCTGCCAAGGCCAGACGAGGGTCGTGCCGCACTTCCGGCTCGGCGGATTCAATCTCCGCCGGGGTGAGGTAGGGCAGGTTGGCGGTGATGAGGGCGGCCTTTTCGGAAATGCCAAGAAGAAGGTCCCCCTTTTTCCATTCCACCTTGGTTGCTTCGGGCGGGGCGGAACCCGGAGCCGCGGCGTTTTCCGCGGCCAGAGCAAGAGCCTCTTCGGAAACATCCAGCCCGAGATATCGATGAGACGGATGTTTGCGTGCCAAGGCCAGCGGGATCGCACCCGTGCCCGTGCCGACGTCGATCACCAAGCCGGGGGTGAGATGGGCCAAGATGCGGGTGGCGTGTTCGACCAAAATCTCGGTCTCCGGCCGGGGAATCAAAGCGGCAGGGGTGCAACGGAGGTTCAGGCCGCAAAAGCCGGCAGAACCGGTGACGTGCTGAAGAGGTTCCCGGGCGGCGCGGCGACGGACGAGAGGACGGAGGGATTCCAGTTCGGCGGGGTTCAGTTCCCTCTCAAACTGCAGATAAAGGCCGAGGCGCGGGAGCGAGAGGGCGTGGGCGAGCAGAAGTTCCGCCTGCAGGCGGGCGGCGGGGACGCCGTGCTTGGTGAAGTGGCCGGTCGTGGCCTCCAGGACGGAGAGGAGCTTCATGCCGCGGGGGCATTTTCCTCGAGACGCCGCTTCAGATGATCGGCGGCGAGGGCCTCGACGAGGTCGCCGAGTTTTCCCTCCATGACCTGGGCGAGGTCGTGTGAGGTGAAGCCGATGCGGTGGTCGGTGAGGCGGTTTTGGGGAAAGTTGTAGGTGCGGATCTTTTCGTTGCGTTCGCCGGTACCAACCTGCTGGCGGCGGGCACTGTCCAGTTTGTTGCGCTCCTCCTCGCGCCGGCGTTCGAGGAGGCGGGCGGCCAGGACCTTCATGGCCTTTTCCCGATTTTTGATTTGGGAGCGACCATCCTGGCAACGGACGATCAGCCCGGTGGGGATATGGAGAACCTGGACGGCGGAGTCGGTCGTGTTGACACCCTGGCCGCCCGGTCCACCGGCCCGGCAGACCTCGACGCGGACCTCTTCCGGTTTGATCTGGACGTCCACTTCCTCGGCTTCGGGGAGGACGGCCACGGTGGCCGTGGAGGTGTGGATCCGGCCCTGGGCCTCGGTGGCGGGGACCCGCTGGACCCGGTGCACGCCGCTTTCGTGCCGCATGGCGCCAAAGACGCCGGGGCCGCTCATTTCGAAAATGATTTCCTTCAGGCCACCGAGGTCGGAAGGGCTGGAGGCCATGGGCTCAAGTTTCCAGCCGCGGGCCTCGGCGTAGCGGCTGTACATCCGGAACAGGTCGCCGGCGAAGAGCGCGGCTTCGGTGCCTCCGGTGCCGGCGCGGATTTCCACGATAGTGTCACGGTGTTCGTCGGGATCGGGGGGGAGGAGGGCCTGCATGACCTGATCACGGGCGGTGACTTCCTCGCGGGCGAGTTCGGCGGCTTCTTCTTCGGCCATCTGCCGCATTTCCGCGTCCGAGGTGGAGGCGAGCAGCCTGGCGTTTTCCTCCCGGCGGGGAATGAGGGAATGGAGGCGGCGGGCGGCTTCCGTGCCGGAGCGGATGCGGGCGTGTTCCCGGGCGAGGTCGCGGGCGCGGGCCGCCTGGCGATAGATGTTCGGGTCGGCCATTTCGCGGTCGAGCTCCGCGAGCCTTTTTTCGAGGCGGGCAAGCTGGTCGGCAGGATCCATGGGGGCATGGGCGGACGGCCTATCCCGCCGCTGCGCGGCAGAAGGCCGGATCCGCGGGGAAACCTAGGAGCGCTTCTTGGCCTTGACGGCCTTGGAGGGGGCGGAGGCGTCGGTGAAACGACGGCGAAACTTTTCCACCCGACCGGCGGTGTCGACGAACTTTTGGGTGCCGGTAAAGAAAGGGTGGCAGGAGGCGCAGATTCCGAGGCGGACCTGGGTCTTGGTGGAGCGGGTGGTGTAGACCGCTCCGCAGGCGCAGGAGATGGTTGTTTCCTCGTACTTGGGGTGGATTTCGGCCTTCATGAAGAGAGGAAATTAAACCAGACGCCGGGCGATGAGGCAAGCATTGTGCCCCCCGAAGCCGAAGGAGTTATTCATGACGATATCGACCATCTTTTCCCGCGGTTGGTGAGGGATGTAGTCCAGGTCGCACTCCGGGTCGGGCTCATCGAGGTTGATGGTGGGCGGGAGAATACCGGTTTCGAGGGCCTTAAGGCAGATGGCCATTTCGACAGAGCCGGCGGCTCCCAGCATGTGCCCGAGGCTGGATTTGGTGGAGCTGACCATGGCCTTTTTGGCGTGGTCGCCCAGGACGGCCTTGATGGCTTGGGTTTCGCAGATGTCCCCCTGCGGGGTCGAGGTGCCGTGGGCGTTGATGTATTGAACTTGCTCGGGACGAAGCTGGGCGTGTTTCAGGGCGAGGCGCATGGCGCGGGCGGCCCCGGCGCCTTCGGGGGCGGGGGCGGTGAGATGGTGGGCATCGGCGGTGGCGCCGTACCCGGCGATTTCCCCGTAGATCTTGGCACCGCGTTTTTTGGCGTGGCCCAGTTCTTCCAGGACGACGATGCTGGCGCCCTCGCTCAGGACGAAGCCGTCACGGTTTTTGTCAAAGGGGCGGGAGGCCTTGGCGGGCTCTTCGTTGCGGGTGGAAAGCGCCTTCATGGCGGCGAAGCCGCTGAGGCCAAGGCCGACCACGGCTGCCTCGCTGCCCCCGGCCAAGATGATATCGGCCTCATCCTCGCGGATGAGGCGCCAGGCCTCGCCGATGGAGTGACTGGCGGTGGCACAGGCGGAGACGATGGCGAAGTTCGGCCCCCGCAGGCCGTAGTGCATGGAGATGTGACCCGAGGCGATATTGTTGATCATCATCGGAATCATGAACGGGGAAACTTTCTTGGGGCCGCGGTCACGCAGGATGGAGTGCTGTTCCTCAAGGGTGCGCAGGCCGCCGATGCCGGAGCCGACGAGGACACCTGCGCGGTCAGCGTCGAAGGCGCCTTCCTGCAGTCCGGAATCCTTCCAAGCCTCGGCGGCGGCGCCCATGGCGAGGTGGGTGTAGCGGTCGGTGCGACGGACCTCTTTGGGATTCTTGAAACCGCTGGCGGGGTCGAAGTTGCGGACCTCGCCGGCGATGCGGCAGTCGTATCCGGTGCAGTCGAAGGCGGTGATCGGGCCAATGCCGCTCTCCCCGCGGAGCAGCCGCTCCCAGGTGCCAGGGAAGTCGTTGGCGAGGGGCGTGAGGGCGCCCAAGCCGGTGACCACAACGCGACGGGTACTCATAAAGTGCGGACGGAAAAACGCCCGGCTGGGAGAAGCCTCCAAGCCGGGCGCGAGGTTGGCAAAACTATTTGGACTGCTTGTCTTCGATGTACTTCACGACATCGCCGACGGTGAGCAGCTTTTCGGCGTCCCCATCGGGAACTTCAATTCCGAACTCCTCTTCAAACGCCATAACGAGCTCGACGATGTCGAGGGAGTCCGCGCCGAGGTCCTCGATGAACTTGGCTTCGGGCGTGACTTGCTCGGCGTTGACGCTGAGTTGTTCCACGATGATGTCTTTGACTTTTTGGTCGACGGGTTTTTCGCTCATGTGCTTTGGGCTCCTAGGTTTGTGAGGTGCGCAGTAAGGATTCTCGGAGGCATTTAGGCAACAAGAAAATGAGGGGGGGGCCAAGATCGGGTCACATCGTCATCCCGCCATCGATCGCCCAAGCCTGGCCGGTGACATAACCGGCGTCCGGACCGCAGAGAAAAGAGACCAGGCCGGCCACCTCTTCCGGCTTCCCAAATCTAGCTAAAGGTATGCCAGTCAGTACTTTAGATTTTAGATCATCTTTCAGAACGGAAGTCATATCCGTATCAAAGAAGCCCGGGCAGACGCAGTTGCAAGTGACCCCACGGGAGGCGAACTCGCGGGCGACCGACTGGGTGAGGCCGATCAGGCCGGCTTTGGCGGCGGCGTAATTGGCCTGCCCGGCGTTGCCGACGAGACCCACCACGGAGCCGATGTTGACGATCCGGCCGGCGCGGGCCTTGAGCATTCCGCGGGAGGCGGCGCGGATCCAGCGGAAGGCCCCGGTGAGGTTGGTGTCGATGACGGCGGACCAGTCGGCGTCGTCCATGCGCATGAGCAGGCCGTCCTTGGTGATGCCGGCGTTGTTGATGAGCGCGCCGAGCGGGCCGGACTCCTTCTCCACGGCGGCGATGACCTGGTCGGCGGACTTGGGATCGGAAATGTCGGCGGTGTGGACGCAGGCTTTGCCGCCGGCGGCCTCGATGGCGGCGCGGACCTCATTGAGCTTATCGGCCTGGCGGGCGACGAGTTCGACGCGCCAGCCGTCGCGGGCGAGGCGTTCGGCGATCGCGCGGCCGAGGCCGCGGCTGGCGCCGGTGACGAGGGCGGTGCGGGGTTCAGAGCTCATGGATGACTTTCTCCAGTTCCGCCAGAGTTCCGGCGCTGGCGCAAGGAAGATCGGGAACAATTTTTTTGGCCAAGCCGGCGAGGACGCCGCCGGGGCCGAGCTCGATCAGCTTGGTGACACCCTGAGCGGAAAGATTTTTGAGGCAGGCCTCCCAGCGGACGGTGCCGGTGACCTGATCGAGCAGGCTGGAGCGGATCTCGGCCTCCGAGGAGGCGGGCCGGCCGAGGAAGTTGGAGAGGACGGGGACGGCGGGCATTTTCAGGGAGGTTTTGGCGATGGCCTCGGCGAGGCCTTCCTTGGCGGGGAGCATGAGGGAGGAGTGATAGGCGCCGGCAACTTTGAGCGGGATGGCGCGTTTGACGCCGGCTTCCTTGGCGGCGGCTTGGGCGGC
>CAZWQT010000023.1:0-11373 GCA_964635945.1 uncultured Akkermansia sp.
CTCAGGTAGGGCGGGCATGCGTGGATGATGGGACAAATTTTCCCGTCATGAAACGCTGAAAGGACCGGGCGCGGGGATACCGGGTTGGGAACACGATTATCCTACATTCCTATGAATGTAGGATAGTGAGGCAGTAGTCAGGGCTTGTGGGGTTGGAGTGTGTCGGGGGCTAGGAGGCCGCGAGAGACGAGTTTTTGGGCAAACTCGATCTGGCTGGGGGCGAGCCCGGCGGGGGGGGCTTGGGGAAGCGGGCCGTCAAAGAGTTCGTAGTTGAAGAGTTGGTGGGCGACTTGGGGGAAGCGATCGGGGGGAAGGATGGGGATGGGGAGGGCGAACCGGTTTTGGGGGTTATTGTCGTTTTCCGGGATCGCCGGGGCAAGGCCTTGCCCGAGTTTCACCTGGGCTTGGAAGCTGGTGACGCCGAGGTGTTGGGCGACATGGAAGTTGTAGAGGAGCACTTCCTTAAGGGTGATTTGGGCTTCCGTGGGGGGGTTGTCGCCATCGCGGCAGACCTCCTCCAGCGTTTCCTGGGGGGAGGCCTCGGCATCGTAGGCTTGGCAGAGCCAGAAAAGAACAAGAAGCAGCTGTCTCTGCATGTCGGCCGGGGCGCGCAGCTGGTTTAGGGCAACAGGGTTGAGGAGTTTCTCGAGATTCTCCTTGGCGACCTCGATTCGCTTGAGCTTGCTCAGGCCCTGGGCGGCGCTCATGGAGTCCAGAATTAGGTTATCGTCGGATGTTAGGTAGTTTCGCCCGCCAAACAGATCGTAGTTTTCGTCATAGGGTTGTTGCAGAAGAAAAGGCAGGGGGGTCGGTGGGGTGGCGGAGACCGTGGCGGTCACGAGCCAAGCCAAGGCCAGGACTGAATAACGCACCTTACGAGATTAATGGAGGCGGGCAGATCGAAAAGTCGTTAAGCTTAGACCATGGGGTTGGTCCGTTTCTTTCTGGCGGCGGCGGTGGTGTTTCACCACTCCACGAGTCCGTGGGCTTTGCCAATCGTGGACGGGCACCAGGCGGTGAGACTTTTTTATATCATCTCCGGATTTTACATGGCCCTTATCCTGGACCGGAAGTATCCGGCCACTCGGGAGGGCATCTGGCTGTTTTACGGCAACCGGGCGCTGCGGATCTTTCCCATCTATTGGGTCGTTTTGGCGGCGGCAGGACTTTTCTACGCGGCGGCCTGGGTGTGGTTGGGGCATACGCCGGAACGGCTCGGCTGGTATTTGCCCCTGATTGAAAGTGGGCACGGCACGTTTTTGACCGCGTTAGGCCTGAGCCAGCTGGCTCTGTTCGGCCTGGACTGGTTCAACCTCTTTGATTTTCAGGGGACGACCCTGGCCTGGGGTGGAACAGTGGCGGAAGGGAGATCGGCCGGGTTTCTCTGCCTGGTTCCACAGGCGTGGACTTTGGCGGTGGAGCTGAGCTTCTACCTTTGCGCGCCGCTGCTCGTGCGAGCAAAAACTGGCCTTATGGCCTGGCTGTGTGCGGCGGGATTCGCAGTGCGGTTGGGGTTGTGGCTCTGGCAGCCGTTGGCGACGGGCTCCCTCAACTATTTTTGGTTTCCGCTTCAGCTGCCTTTTTTTCTCGCAGGAATTCTTAGTTATCGCTGGATGAGGACCGCCCCCGCCGATTGGAATTCTTCGGCTTGGGCTTGGGGGTCACGGCTGCTGATGTTGGGTCTTTTGTTTGGATACGGCCTTTTGCCGGATGGCTGGGATCAGGCAATTTCTTGCAGTCTGTTAGTCTGCTTGATGCCGGGCCTATTTACGGGGGAGGGCAAATGGGAGAGGCGGTTTGGAGAACTCAGCTATCCGATTTATGTGGTTCATATCCTCGTGAAGTGGGTGGTTTTGGCGGCACAAGGGGTGGACAAGGCGGGGCAGCTGGAGGTTTCGGGCCTTTGGATCCTGGCAGGATCCGTTTTGGCGGCAGGACTCATCGAAAAAGCGGTGGGAACTCCCGTGGAGAGGTGGAGGCAGCGGCGGCACCTGGGCCTTTTCCGACCCCCTGGAACACCCCACCCCCCGCAAACAAATTAAGCGTGGTGATCAAGCGACTATCCTTATGCGCCCCCTCCTTAATGACCGTGCCCTCCCAGATTTTTCCATTAAGACCAACCAAATAAAAAACCTCTTTACCACCAAGACGTTCAGAAATCCCCAGACGAACATATCGCTCTATGTCTCTCGCCTTAGCTCCCCGATCCAAGATCAGGTTAAACCATGAAAAACCACGCAATTCACTCTCCGGAATTTCCAGAGCGTCGCAGGCAGCTTGATTGAAAAACAAGATCTTGCTGGTCACATCCGAAACAATTATGGGATGTGTGATGCGCGAAAAAAGCTTTTCCAACGACGTAGAAAGTTTTACTGCCCTTGTCCGAAGAAAAGAGGCGTAGGCAGTGATTATGGCCCCCAAGAGCAAGGTTAGAGTGCGTGTCCATACAAACTGAGAATAAGGACTAATCAAGTAATAACTCAGCAAGAGAAAAGGCAAAGTCCAAATCAAGACGAATCCCGGAGTGCGAAACATCGCCAAGATAAATAGACTCAAAAGGGACAAGAGCGGGGCGAGGGTAAGTTCCTTGATAATTTCCCCTAAGAGTAAAGATATCGTGTAGACACCCAGCAAAAGTGCGAGAGGTAGCCAGCAATCTGCAAAAATCTGTCTGACACGCATCAAGAATTCCACCTCTAAAGAATCCTGCCCGCCATCCAAGTGGCAAGATAAATAGAAAAAAATGGGGCTAACTCCGATTTCAACAGGCCTCCAATTGAAAACGAGCCATTTTACGGGAAAGTTTGAAGACGGCTGGCTTGGTACATAGGGTATTTTCGTGGACTTTACCATCGTGACTCCCAGCTTTCGCCAGTTGGAAAAGCTGGCTGGGTGTATTGCCTCTGTGGCGGACCAACAGGGCGTCTGGGTTGAGCATCTTGTGCGGGATGGGGGAACGGAAGGGTTCCAAGAGTTTGCGGAAAAGATGGCCCGCTGTTGGCCGGATCGGCCGGGTTACCGAAGGATCATGGTGTCCCAGCCTGACAAGGGCATGTACGACGCCATTAATCACGGCTTGGCTAAAGCAGAAGGCAACCTTTGTGCATATCTAAATTGTGATGAGCAGTATGAAGCTGGAACCCTGCGCCGGGTTTGGGAGATCGCCGAAACCCATCCTCAGGACGAAATTTGGGTGGGGGAC
The DNA here is from genome assembly GCA_964635945.1 of uncultured Akkermansia sp. Classification (GTDB taxonomy): domain Bacteria; phylum Verrucomicrobiota; class Verrucomicrobiia; order Methylacidiphilales; family Verrucolacustridaceae; genus Verrucolacustris. The sequence continues at coordinate 3,203 of CAZWQT010000023.1, forward strand.
GTGGTGGTGGTAGGGGAGAGCGGTGAGGCCCTGTGTCAGCGCAAGATTCTTCCGCCCGGCTTGCGACATACTTGGACCTGTCACTTGGCCGCCCTCACGGCGGCCACCTTTTTCCGCAAGAGCTTGGTTGATCAAGGGTTCCTTTTTAACCCTGTTTATCGTGCGGCTGCTGACGCTGAATGGTTCGTTAGAATTCTTGGATCAGGCCGGCAACCCCGAAGACTGGGTTTTGTCTGTGCCACCTTTATGGAGGGAGAGGAAAACCTCGGGCTTAGCCCGATGGCCCAGGAGGAAAGGAACCGCCTGACCCAGACGGCACCGTGCTGGATACGAAAGCTCTCCTGGGCATGGGTATTGGAACACCGGATTCGTCGGTGGCTGATGGGATGCCACGAGCGAACCGATGTAGCCTATTCCCTGTTTTTGAAGGATGCTAATCACCGCACCCAAAAAATGGCGCGCCACCTGCGAACGAGTTGGCCCGGCCGGCTTTGGCAAAAATAGAGTCAAACCACGGCGGGCTCTGCCAGGGCCTCATGGCCCAACAGCCTTCGCTTTCTATCGGAAGTCCAGGAACCGTCTTCGAGGAGAAAGTTCAGGCGATATCCCGGAGGAGTCAGGCTGAGAAGCTGATCGTCCGACAGAAAAATATGCTCAAAAAAAATGATGGGCTGGTAGGTGCGGATCGTTTGGGCCAGCCCATCGAAAACCTCCAGTTCGTGGCCTTCGACATCGACCTTGATCACATGAGGACGATCCATGCCGGAAGCCACCAAAGCATCCCCGGACTCGAGGCGAATAGGCTCGCCACCCAAGGGGTCTTCGGCCCCGACCACGGTGCCGTAGGAGGAATCTCCCCCCCGAGACTTCATGCGGCCTTGGCGTCCTGAGGAGCTCAATCCGAAAGCATGAACGCACACCCTGCCATGGGAGCCCCAAAGGGCCTGAAGGGACTTTCTTGGTCTGGCCGAAGGTTCAAAGGCGTGGATTATTTTCAGACCAAAGGTGGGTTGGGAAAAATACAGGGAGACAAGGCCGACATTCGCCCCCACGTCCCAAAGAACCTCCCCCGGATGAAGGCGTTCCGCCATCGCTTGAAGAAGAAACCGGTGATTGCCCCAGTCTCCGGCCTTATAATTCAACAGACTAAAAGATGCCTGGTCGCGAAAATCTAGGCGCGTGGTTCCGGTCCCCGGGAAAGTGAGGGGGTAGTTGCGCAAGTCTGGCAAAACCGAACGGAAAAGACGCAACAAAACCCCGGCGCCGGGACATTTGAGCCGCCCATGCCAAAACAGATAAAAACGAACCAAAATATCGGCCATGATCAGACCCGCGACTCGACGGGCGCGGAGCTCGGAAAATCCTTGGGTAGGTGTTGCCGGAGCCAGGCAACGGTTCGGCGGACCCCTTCCGGGAGCGCGATGGAACCGGCACCTAAAATCTGCAGGCTTTTTTCCAGGGGCACGGGGTAGTCGGTCGTCATACTATGGGCCCGCGAAGAGCTGATGTAAAAAGGATGACCCGTGCACTTTTCAAGCCAGTCCCCCATCCGGCCCATTCCGAAGAGCACGGAGCGTGGAATTCTCCTGGCGGGAGCTCCTCGGAGGGCCAGGGAAAACTCGTCCACCCATCGGGCAATATCCTCCACGGGGTCGCTGAGATAAAAGACCTGACCGGCCACAGCCGCCGCTGGCCCTTCCAGGGCTACCTTCATCTGCTGCAGAAGATTTTCCACATAGACGTAGGCCCTTCGAACGGGTGGTCCTGCCGGATGAGCATACCACCCCTTCTGCAGCACCCTCCAAAATTCGCGGGGATACCGGGGGTGCCAGGGGCCCCATACATTGGTGGGGCGCACGATGACCCAAGGACTGGCTAGGCTACTTTTCCGCAAGAGCTGCTCCGCCATCACCTTGCTCCGCCCGTAAACGGTGGCGGGGGCGAAATCCATATCGTGGCTTGGGATGTGACCCGGACCGCAAACAAACTGGCTGCTGACCAGAATGAAGCGGCGGAGCGAAGGAATCTGCCGTGCGGCCTCCAGCAGGAAACGGGTGCCCTCTACATTTACGCGGTAGCCGGTTTCAGGGGTGGTGGATTCCTCCATATCCGTCCTCGCTGCCAAATGGAGAATCTCGGTGGGGGCAAAGGACATGAGCCGGTCCGTCCACGAATCAGGCTCCAAAAGATCCGCCTGGTGCCAAAATTTCCGATGATCGGAATGAAGAGGCGGGGAGGAATCTAAATTTAGAAAAACAAAGCCCTCCTTCGACCAGGTCTCCAGAAGGTTGGTGCCGATAAACCCCGATCCTCCCGTGAGCAGAACTCGGTGCATGACCTTACGATGGGCAGAAAGGGTTTTTAATGCGAGAATCCTTCCGGATATGAGCACCGGGAGGCCCCGCATTGGAATCGCCGGACAACTTCCCCCTCCGTGGGGAGGCCAAAACATCGCCATTGCATCCTTATGGAAGGAACTTCAACTCCATCCCGAGGTGGAGGCGGTCCTTTGTCCTTTTCGGTTTACTCCTGTTGCCGGGAGTGTGCGCAGGCCCTCCTTGGGAAAAGTTCTGGAACTTTTCCGGGTAAAAAAGGCGTTGATGGCGATGGCTCGACCCCGTCTTCTGGATGTGCTCCTTTTGCCGGTGGGGGGTCCGCAAACCGTTCCGCTTCTGCGCGATCTTTTTCTGGTTCCCTGGGCGCGTCAAGCCACCCGCTGTCTGGCCATCCAATTCCACGCGGCTGGCTTAGCCGACCGGCTCCGGCAAAAACCCGCCATTTTGGCAAAACAAGTTGCGCGGCTCCTGGGTGCGGCGGACGTTGCTTTTATTATGGCAGCCGCCAACCGGGCTGATCCCGAGGCCTGCGGCCTCCGGGATATCCGCATCCGTCCCCACCAGATTCCGGATCGCCATCCCGAATCCTCAGGAGGAATCAGGGATCCGGACCGACTTCTCTACGTGGGGCATCTGGGAAATGAGAAAGGAACACCAGCCCTGATTCAGGCCATGGCACATCTGCCGGAAAACATCCGTTTGGACCTGGTGGGAGAACCCATCCCGCCTTGGACATTTCATAAGTTCGAAAATTTGGCTCAAGGTGCGGGCGTGTCATCCCGGGTTCGGTTTGTGGGGCCGCGGCCACCGAAAGAGCTCGGGGCCTTTTACCGGGAAGCCTCTTTATTTGTTTTTCCCTCGGTCGCCCCGTATGAATCGTTTGGTTTGGTTTTGGCTGAGGCCATGATGTGGGGGCTTCCGGTGGTGGCATCGGATTGGCGGGCCAACCGGGAAGTTCTGGGGCCCGGGTCCAACTGGCTTTATGATCCCGCCCGCCCCCTGGGACTCGCCCGTGCGCTTGTCGAGGCGCTCCAGCAAAGGACGGAATGGGATGCCTGTGGCCGCGTCAACCGCCGGCGCTATGAAGCCAACTACCGCTCCGGTTCAGGTCCCACGGTCATTCAAGATTTAGTTTCCATCGCGAAAAACATGGGACAAGAAGCCCCCCCATCATGAATGCCCGGGTGGGCCAGCCATGGAGCGTGGATTTGGTTTGGGAACGGGACTGGTTCCTCGGACTGGTGAGCGGGGCTTTGCAGAACCTGGGCTATCTCGGCACGGTTTATGGGGGATTCCCCCGCTACCGCTATCTCCGTCTCGGGATACCGCCGGAAAAAATTAAAACCCGCCCCGGGGCAGCTCTCTGGAACTATGGAATCGATCGGCTCCGTCTTCCTTCCGGCTTGCGGATGGACGAGCCCCGGCGAACTGGCTTATGGGTCGCCCGCCAGACAAAACTCGCTCCCGCTGTTCTGGTCAATGGCACGGCTTACCGCTTTCTTTTTCCAAGGATTGTTTCCCGGCCGGTCATGCGCCTGGTGGAGAGGGGATCGATGTTTCCGGAGGATTTTTTCCGCCTGCCCCAGAAAGCCCGGCAAGAAGCCGGGTATCCTTTCCAGACAGAACTACCGCCCGAAATTCTTGATGAAATAGAAAAAGCAAAGTTGGCCCAGGCAACGATATGTGGAAGTGAAAAGGTCCGGGAGTCCTACCTGCAGAGGGGTTTTGCCTCGGAAACATTTCACACGGTTCATTACGGAGTCGACCCGGACCGGTTTCTTCCCGCCGTGCATGAGGATCCCCGGGGAAGAAATCTTCGGGTGGGATGGCTCGGGGTGATCGGTTTTCGCAAGGGCATTGACCGGGTGAGGCGTATCTCGGAATGGGCGGCGGAAAAGTCCATGCCTTTGGAATTTCATTTTGTCGGGCCCGTGCAGGATCCGGAAAGTCTGGAAATCCTCCGCCGGTTTCGCCGGCCCTATTTCCTGCACGGCGTGAAAAAGGGGGACGAATTAAAATCCCTGGTGGCCCGATGGGATCTTTACCTTCTGCCAAGCTATGAGGAAGGGTTCCCTGTTTCCGTTCTCGAAGCCATGAGCGCGGGAATTCCCGTGGTGGTCAGCGGGGACACCGGCGCAACTGAGGCCGTTGGCAACGAGGAGGTCGGGGTAGTGTTGGGATTCTCCGACCCCGCCGAGCTAGAAGGGGGCTTTCGCAGGTTGTGCCAGGATTCCGTCTTTCGCCAAGAAGCGGGTGCCCGGGCCCGGCAGAGAATCCGAACAAACTTCAGCCTGGAAGTTTACCGGAATAAACTAAGCGCTTTGCATTCCGCCTTTCAGGAGGCGTGGGCGGGGGCAGGGGGCGCGGGAAGGCTTTGATTTTCCGGCAATTCAGTAAACACCGTAGCAGGATTGGCAAAGGCCCGCACAGCCAATGGCATCAAAATAAATAACCTGGGCAAGGCGACCGAAAGGTCCCCGTAGACGGTGAAATAAGAAAGAGTTTCGGTAAGAACCAAGGCTGACACCCAAATCCGATCCGGGCTCATCTGGGCCTTCGGTGTGACGTAAATCTTCTTCATCACAAAAAAAGTGCACCCCGAAAAAAGGGCAATCAATAGGGTGGTGCCCACCCAACCGGTGGGATAATGGACGTCCAACAGCCCCTCGTGGGGTTGGCGTCGCTCGATGAAACGTCGGGCATCCGCCTCCTCATTCTCGAAAGGCATGCGCTGCAGTTTGAGGTAAAATTCCTCGATGCCTTCCTGGGTCAATCCCCGGCCATACGTCATACCCGCGCCAAACCATCCGGCCTTGTCGGCATATTCGCGCCAATAAACCTTGCGCATCGTTTCCCGCCAATTGCTCGATCCTTCCGCCGACTGGGTGGCCACCGCATCCCACTTCCCGGGAAAAGGGCTTAGCGCCCGTTGCATGGCCAAAGGGAGATGGAACAAAGTTCCATGGCCCGCCACAAGTACAAACACCGCAAAAGCCGCCATGGGGACAAAAAGAAAAACAACCCAACGCGACGCCGAAAACCCGCCGACCAGCCAAATAATCACGTATCGGAATAAGTAACTGCGAAAACCACTAAAAGCGCAGGCTAGAAGGCAGATCAGGGAGGCGGGAAAACACCACCAGTTCTTCGGGCGAAGCCACTCCATCGCGGGAAAATAGGCCAACATGCAAACTTGGGCGGCCATGGCAAAAAAACCAATACTACCAATGCGGACGATATCCACACCGCCAAACGATCCATAAAGGGTGTCTTGAAAGGCGTCGAGGTTCACAGAACTGTAAATCCTATAAATAAAGGGAGCCACGGCGGGGAACGCGGTGGTCAACAAAAACGGAATAAAATCACCCACCACCGCCAAAAAATAGAAAAGGGGAACCCAGCGAAGAAGGGGATCCCTCGGCTTCACCATGGAGTACAAAATGGGCATGGAAAGAAACCCGATGAAAAGAGTCCAATTTTTGCGGCCTCCGTAGGTTTCCCCCCCGAGAATCCGCAATCCAATATCCCCGCTCCTAATCCAGTGGTAAAAAATGATCCCCAGAAACAAAAGCGAAGGGATCCAAATCCAGAAGGGCCCCAAATTCATGGGCAGCTTTTTCTCGTAGATCGCCTCATACAGGAGGAAAAGAAAGGCGACGATGGTGGCAGTTTCCAGCATGCTCAGGTTAGCCGGCAGGAAGTTGAGCCTGCCGCTCAACCCCAAAAAGGCCGGCATCAACACCCAGCAGTTTCTTCCCAGAAACGACAGAAAAAAAATAGCCCCAAGAGCCGAAAGGATGCCCACAAACGGCAAGTAGTTGCCTGCCAGGACTTCGTTCGTCACAAGGGGGGCGGCAACCAATCCGGCCAAAAAAATTAGGCCTAAAACAAGCTTTTGCACCGTCAGGCTCGCCACAAAGCTCACAGGGTTTAAGATAATCTTCGTCCCAATGGCCGCAACTTCCAATCCAGCCCCATGTTGTCCCTTCGCCCGCTCCCCAAGAGAGCGGATTCATCAGGCTTGGAAAAAAACATGGCTAGCCTGGTTGGGGATTTATCCCACCCTACGGGCTTCGCTGGTTTCTCCCAATCCTGGGGAGCAAGCCTGGACCATTTCCCCGGTGAATCTGCCTCCGCAGCCGCTGGTTCTTTCTCTTGGGCTTGCCGAAAATCTTTCCTTTGATTGGGCGATGATCCGAGACTTCGGCTCGGTGGTTCACGGATTTGACCCCACCCCGACGACCCGAAAGTGGATGAATCAAAATCCCATGCCGACCGATTTTCATTTTCATGCCGTGGCCGTGGCCGGGCACGATGGGTGGCTCGACTTGGCGGAGCGGGTTGGCAAGGGAGGTAAACAAAGGGGCCCGGTCTTTCTGAGGGCTCCTTGTCGCCGCATTTCCTCGATTTGCGGCGATCTGGGGCTTGCCAGAATTGATATTTTGAAAATGGACATTGAAGGGTCCGAGTACCCCGTCCTGCAGGACATCCTCCCGCATGGCATTTTTCCCTCCCAGATCACGGTGGAGTTTCACCACCGGTTTGAGGAGATAGGCATCCAAAAAACCCGCTTGGCACATCAGGCCCTGTTGCACCACGGTTATCGACTTGCCCACATCAGCCCGTGGGCGGAGGAGTTTTTGTATCTCCGGCAGGAGAATGTCTGCCGGTGAAGAGTCCGCCCATCCACGTGGCGATGCTGGTGGTGGATGCCAACGATGTCCGGGGCTCCAGCATGAAGAAGGATGCCTCCCCCTGCCCAGTGGTTCATCCGGCAATTGATGCCCTTTGGGAGGGCTTGGCCGAACGAAAGGATTGCCGGGTCGATATTCTTTTTGGCCGCCACCACCCTGCGGCTGCCGTGCGCCCTGCCCACGGCTCCCTTGCTTTTCATGAGGTTCCCTACCGAAGGCTTGGAGGTGTCCTGCCGGGTGCCGGGTTTTTGGGAAGATGGCGCAATCTTCTCCGGGCCGTTTCCCGCATTCAACCTCAAATCGTCCACGGGCAAGGCAGCGAAAGGGAGAGCGCCCTAGCAGCGGTTACCTCGCCATTTCCCGGTGTGCTAACCCTTCACGGACTGATGGGCGAGGTAGCCGCCATGCCCGGGAACCGCGCCCTTTTCCATTATCGGGTGGCTGGCTGGATCGAAAAATACGCCGTGCATCGGGCCCGGGGAACGATTGCCATTTCCCCCTATGCCTTGCGGATCATTTTGGGGATGAATCAGCGCTGTCGTTTTATTCCCAATGCCGTTCGGGGAGTTTTTTACCATTCCGCCGCCAGCCGTCGTCCGGCTACCAAGCCCCGGGTGCTGTTCGTGGGGAATCTGACCCCGGTCAAGCGCCCGGATTGGTTCATCCGGGCGGTTCATCTTTTGTGGGAACAAGGAGTGGATTTTCAGGCCCGGATGTTGGTGATGGGAGACCCGGGGCATCCATATTACCAAGACATCGTTCGTCAGGCGGAAACCCTCGTGGCAAACCGGAAGATCGAGGTGAGAGTCAACGTCAGCAAGGTTTGGGAGGAAATGGCGGATGCTGACATTCTTTTTGCCCCCTCCACCTGGGAAAGCATGGGGATTGCGGTGTGCGAGGCCATGGCCACGGGCCTGTGCGTGATCGCCGCGAGGATTGAGGCAAATATTCCTCTCCTGGGGCAAGGATGTGGTGCGATGTTCCAAACCGAATCCTTTCCGGAGGCCAAGGAAATCCTGGCCAAATCCATTCAGGATCCCGCCTTCCGGCACGAAGCGGTGGTGGGGGCGAGGCAGCGGGTGATGGAATACCACCCCACGAGGGTGGCGGAGCAGACGGTGAATTATTACCGGGAAATTCT
>CAZWQT010000023.1:11473-14458 GCA_964635945.1 uncultured Akkermansia sp.
GAGGCAGTGGAAAGCCGTGTAAAGGCCTGGTTCATCCGCTTCCGCTCCCCCCTTGCCATCAGGTCATAAAAAGCCGGAGCTGCGGAGATCTGGATTTGGGCCAAAAGATCCCGGAGGCAGGTTCCCGCACGGGCCACGATGGACCAGACCGCAGAAGACTCGGGTCCAAAAAAGCGGCCAGCCAACACCAGGGGGGCCGACTCCAAAAGAAAACGGAGCGAGTTCATCTGAAACACGGCCAAGCCAAACCGAGACAAGGCCTTAAGTTCCGACAAGCCGGGAAGTCCCAACTGCAGTCGATGGGGAAGGTCCCTGCGCACGGCGACCCAAATCAGGGGGCCAAGGGTTTGAATCACCCATTCGGCCGCAAATCCCCACAAGAAGGAGGTGGGCCCCCAACCCCGCAGCATGGCCCCGGCTAGCACGCCCAGGTTGGCAAGAATTCCGAAGGAGGTCAGCACATTGAGAAGGTGCTGGAGTTGGTTGACCCGAAGAAGATTGGGAAATATGCGAAGACCAAACCGGATGCCGTTCAGCAGAAAAATCCAAAAAATAAAGCCTGCCAACTGCTGGCGATTTGCTGCATCCGTGACCAGCAATCGAGCCAGACTTTCCGAGCCCATCCATCCCACTCCGGCGATACCCAATCCTTGGGCCATTTGCACCAACCATGCGGCCGTCATGGTTTTGCGATACTCTTCCGGACTGAATTTGGCCTGGGAAATCAGGCGCAAGGAAGCTCCGCTAATTCCCAGATCTACCAACTCGAGATAACGACAGGCCTGGAGCCCAAGGAACCAAAGACCCAAAACACCGAGGGAAACATGGGCCAACGAAAGAGGAACCAGAAGAAAGCTGTAGCCCACGGTGCAGAGGAGGGCTAGGTATCCCGAGGCCAAGGCCAAGGTGAAACGCTGATGCCGGAAACCACGCATCGAAGGAGTTACCTTAGGGCTTTGCCAAGGCCCGTCGAAGGAATCCCAAGGACTCTTCCACATGGGCTTGGATTTTGATCTGGGTGGTGGCGGCGGGGTGGATCCAGGAGGTTGCCCCAGACTCATCGAACCGGGGCATCAGATGGCCGGCGAGTTCATACCGCGTGGCCAAGTCTGCCAACCGCGGATTCCGGAATGTGTCAGAACAGGAAATGAAAAAGGACTTCTGAAAACGAAGGGCAAACAGCACCGCATGGAAGGAGTCCGTGAGCAGGCCCTGGCAGCCCTGGATGGAACCAAGCCATTCACCGGGCGCGGCGTGCCATATTTTGATTTCAGTGGGAGGAGGTTTGGGGATGCGATCGCCTTGCCCGTTGATCCATACCCAGGGGATCGGTCCATGGCTTTCCTGCATCCGGCGCATCCATGGAGCCAGGCCTGCCGGGCTGGTTCCGAGGTGGTACAGTAAAAAAAACTTTTCCGGCAAATGAGACGGCTGCCGGATCCAGGGGGTCGGATCGACCAGCAAAGTGGGGTCAGCGACAATTTCGGGAGTGGAGCCGGAAACTTGCCGGACGAGTCGTGCCGAAAAGTCATCCCGAACGGAGACAAAGTCAAAGGAGCGGATCCAGGAACCGATCCTTGGGCGATCCGTCTCCGGCTGCACATCGGATCCGCAAGAGGCGGCGTAACTGACTTTTCTGCCTGCAAAGGGAGGGCTCCATTGCAAAAAGTACCTTGGCTCCCGTGAAAAATGCCAAACCTGGTCGCTGCCGGCGAAGATGATATCCAAGTCGCGAGTGGCCTCTGCCAGGGCCTGGGAATCCGGTAAAAACCGGGTCAGACGCAGGGATTCCTTGCGAAAAAGGGCAAACTCAGCGCGATATTTTCGGCCGTGGATCAGGCCGCGTAGCCGTTCTGCTGGCTTGGCAAACCCTCCCTGGGCGTCGCGCCATCGGCTCCAGGGGGCGCTTGGGTGGGAGGCATGATTCAGCACGACCACATCATGACCCCAAGTAACCAGCAGGGACTGCAGCGCCAACGTCTGGAGAACAGCCCCAAAGTTTTCGGAATGATGAAAGGTAAGGATCCCGACTTTCATATCCTAGGGGCTCTTGATGCTCTCAAAGATGGACAAAATGGAGCGAGCCACGTGCAGATGGGAGAATTGAGAAATAGCCTTGGCGGCGATGGTCTGCGGATCCCGCCGTGCATGGAGCCACTGGTCCGCTTCGCGATCCAGGGCGTCGGCCAAATCCCGTGGCGTTCGGCGCGGCGGCCGCGACCCGCCGAAAAAAGAGGCGAAATATTCCGCACTCGCCACCTCGTTCGGGCCGACCACGGAACAGCCGCAACAGAGAGCCTCGGCTCCAGCCAGCAGGAAGCTTTCATATCGGGATGAAAAGAGAAGGATCTGGGCTGCACGGAGTTGGCGGGCGATTTCCTCAGGTGGCACGGAGCCCCGCAGGAACATTCGTGGATGAGGAGAAGAAGAGGGCGCTCCTGGCCCGAAGATGACCGCCTTGAACTCCGGGTGCCGGTCCAAAAAGATCCGCAGGGCGGCCTGAAGGAGTGCCCAGTCTTTCTGGAGGGCCTGCCAGCGCCCCACGGATACCAGAATGGGCTGTTTGGGAGTATCGGAGTGGGAGGAGAAACAAAAAATTCCGGAATCGATGGGATGGGGGATTTGCCGGAATTTTTCCTGCGGAATCCCTAATTTCTCAGCCAATCCTTGCAGGCGCAGGGTCGCGGCGGGTGTTTCTGCCAGAAAGCAGGGCAAGAGCCGCAAGGTTCGGCCCAGGCGGTTTTGCAGCCATGGGGCGGCCAACTCGTAGGTCAGACATTTTCCGGCGGCAGCCATGGCCGAAATAAATTTTCGACCCGCCCTTGCCCGATCCCATGCGGCAGTCACCTCGTTCCGAAAAAATCTGCGGTGACCGCAAGAGGGCAGCCGGATCCCATCGCTATCACATCGTTCCACAACGCGTGGGGTCGCGGAAAGTGCGGCGGCGCGCACGGCGTCATATTTGGGCATGGTCCAAAGGCCCAA
>CAZWQT010000023.1:14558-20381 GCA_964635945.1 uncultured Akkermansia sp.
CGTGCCCCAATTCGCGGAAGCCCCGGACGGTGAGGGCCAGATCCCGGCTCCACCACCCCGTGCCGTCTCCGTACGGCAGGGGGGTAAAACAAAGGATTTTCACGAGTTCGCGTTTGCTATGATGGGTTCAGGCTGGTGGAGTGTCGAGGCGTGAGGGGGTCCATCCTGATTTGGTTGGCGCTGGGATTGGGCCTGCGCCTGATTCTGCTTTTTCAGCCTCCGGTGGAGGATAATTCCTGGATCCGCCAAACCCAGACCGCGGATGCGATCCAAAGCTGGATGAACGCAGGCCGGCCCTCCTGGGATGCCGGGGCAAGCTGGCGAGGGGACACCGGAGCCCGGTTGGCTCAGGAGCTTCCTCTCTACAATCTCCTCGTTTATGGGGGGGCGTGGGCGGGAATTCCCCTGAACGTTGCGGGCAGGCTGACCTCGGCCCTGCTTTGGGGCGCCGGATTTCTTCTTTTGCAGGCGATCTGGCGGCGGTGGCTGGATGAACGGGAAACTTTCTGGGCCAACCTGCTTTTTACTTTTAGCCCCGTTTCCATGGCCTTTGGGCAGGCCATCATGCCGGAGATGCTGGTGCAGTTGTTGGGTCTGGGTTTGATCCTTTTGTTGCTTCGTTACCTTCGCCATCCCTCTCTGATTGTCTGGTGGAGCCTTGTTGTGGTGGGGGCTCTGGGAGCCCTGATCAAGCTCCCGGGCTTCACACCCTATTATTTGATTCTTGGGGTGATTCTTTTTTCCCGCGACCGATGGAAAGTTTTCCTCCAACCGCGGATCTGGGCCGGTGGAATTTTTACCCTCGCCGCCCTTGGGTTGTGGAGCCGTTATACCCAGTCCGTGAACTCGGAGTTTTTCCCTGAGTGGACGGCTTCGGCCAACCTGCAGGGGTTTCTCGGCCGATGGGAAGATCGGCTGGAGCCGGTCTATTGGGTCCGGCTGTTTTTTTACCTTTTCGTTTTGGTGGGCACGCCGGCGGCATGGTTGGCGGTTCTTCTGACGGGAACCAGCGGAACAAGAGGATGGCTCAAGCTGCCTCTTTTGGCGCCCTGGTTGGTCGGGCTGGGCATGATGGTTTTACTTTGGGGGCCGCGCACCTGCATGGGGCACGCCTACTATTGTCTGCCCTTTTTGGTTCCCGTGTGCGCCTGGTTTGGAAAAGCCGCAGAATCCCTGCTGGCCAAGGAAAAATGCCCTGCTTGGGGAGCTCCCATCTTGGGGCCCGCCCTGTTGGCGGGATGTTTGCCGATGGCGGCTTACTTGTTGAGACCCGATCCGGTGCTCCGCGAGACAACCGAGTGGATGAAAAAAAATATTCCGGTGAGCGACCTGGTGATCATCAAGGCCAATCATAGCCCGTACACCAGGGAATATCCCGAACTACCGGGCTTCAGCTATCTCAGCGGTCGGTCTACGTGGGTTTGGACCCGTTTCTTAAATTCCCAGGAGAAAAAAAGGGCCCTCGAGACGAGCGGTTGGATTGTGGAAACCATTTCACCTTCCCCGGCTCCGTGGTGGGAGGGCTTGCGTCGTAAAATCAAGGGGCATGAGCGACCCATGGAGCCGATCGGCGACCTGCTTCTTCGGGCTGAGCCGGCACCCCTGATGGAGACACCTAAGTTTCGCGTTTTTCGAATAGACCGAGGCAAGTAATGCCATGAAATGGAAAAAGAGTTCGAAATAGGCCGGTTTCCAGCCGAATCAGCCAGGATCGGAACACCGGCACCATGGCCAACCGCGCAAAAAAGGGAAGGATTGTGGCATCAAATCCCCAGGCCACCAGCCGGAGTCCGCCATGTCTCTCCGCCAGATTCAAAAGATGGGCGTGGTCCCAAATCTGAAGGTGGCCCTCATTGACTTTAGAAAGATCCACTTTCCGGCAGAACGGCTCCTGCAGGGTGCGGGCGTTGGGCACTCCAAGCAGAACGTATCTTTTGGATACCTCGACCAGCCCCTGAAGGACTTTTTTGGGGCAGTCGACGTGTTCCAGCACATGCAGGCAAAGAACCACATCAAAGGTCCCCGGAGAAAAGGCATCCGTGGGAATCTCTGTGCGGACTAACTCGGCGAGAAACCCCTGATTTTGGGAGAGCCTCACGCACTCCGGATCCAGGTCGGCCCCCCGAACAGCCCATCCATCCTCGGCAAAAATCGGCAGGGATTCTCCCCGTCCGCAGCCCCAATCGAGAAGGCTGCCGGGGGGCTGAACGTGGCGCCGGAGGAGATCACGGGCGACAACCTTCCAGTTCTGCTCGTAGAAGTGGTGTCGATTGACTTGGGGATCAATCCGGTAGGGCAGATGGGAGACCATGCAAAAACCCGCCTACCCCTTCCGGTAGTCGCCCCGGCTGAAATATTTCTCCAGCCAAAGATAAAGCACGATAAAAAGGTAGCGGCTGCCCATTTCGCGGATCTTGAGCTTTGCCATGCCGGTCTTCCGATTGCGCCAGGTAATGGGAATGACAACAAAAGAATACCCGCGGATGATAGCCTTCAAGGGAAGCTCCACGGTGAGGTTGAAGTGCGGTGAAAGAAAAGGACGCAAACCATCCAGACAACTCTTGCGATAGGCCTTGAAGGCGTTGGTGGTGTCGTTGAGGCCATGGCGAAACAGCAGACGGATAAAAACATTGGCCATCCGATTCAGGATCCATTTGATCGCCGGATAGTCGATCGTCCCGCCCCCCTTGAGAAACCGACTGCCAAAAACACAATCATAGCCCTCTTGCAGTTTTCCCCAGTACCGAGCCACATCCCGGCAGTCATCCGATTCGTCGGCCATCATGATCACCACAGCATCACCCCTGATGGCATCGAGGCCACGGATGATGGCCCTACCGAATCCATGGGGGGCCTGGTTTTTGAGGCGTTGGAGCGGACTAATCTTGCGGGCGCACTCCTCGAGAATATCCCAGGTTCGGTCCGTGCTGCCGTCATCCACCACGATGATCTCATGGGGGATCTTTTTCAGGGACAGTTCCAAATGGAGGTGCTCGACGGTGGAGGCGATGCAGCCTTCCTCATCCCGCGCGGGAATCACCACGGAAAGCAGGGCGAGGGCCCGCAGGGACGGATCAGGAGGTGGCGATTTCATCCAAAATTCTGGACAGAGGCAGTGAAACTTTCCAGTCCCAGAGTTTTTCGGCGCGGCGGCTATCGAGAACAATCCATGGAAGATCGAAGGGCCGGGGCTGCGGATCGGAGTCCACCTCATGAGGCCCCAAATGTTCCCGGCACCAATGGCTCAGCTGGCTTAAGGAGAGGCAGTTCTTGGGTCCTCCGCCAAAGTTGCAAATCCTTGGATCGAGTCCATCTCCCGGGTCGTTGGGGCTCTTTCCCGAAAGTTGGGCGGTCAGGACTGGTGTGAGATCCCGGGGGTGGAGACAGTCACGCACTTGGGAGCCTTTGCCATCAAAACCAATGTATTGCAGGGGCCTTCGCTCTTTCCAGGACCGGATCCAAAAAGAAAAAATGCCCTGATCTGCTTTCCCGAACTGGCCTTTTCCGGCCAAAACCCCGCACCGGTTGATCCAAACAGGGAAACCGAAGGCATCCGCATACTCCAGGGCGAGAATCTCTGCACAGCGCTTGGAGGAACCGTAGAGCGACAGCGGCGGCTCGGCGGGAAAACTCTCGGCAATCCCGTGCTCGGAGAGGCCGGGAGGGAGGATGGAGTCGGAAAGCTTGGGCCGGTAGGCACCGTTTTCCGAGGTCACCCTCATCGAGGCAAGCGGCTGGATGGAGTAAACCCGGCTGGTGCTCATAAGGATCAAGCCCGCCCCATGCTGTTTACAGAACTCGAGCATCCGAACCGTGCCGATAAGGTTATGATCCAGGAGGTCAAATGAACCCATGCCCTTCCCGGTGCCGGCCAAGACGCTGGGTTCGGCGGCGCAGTCGACAACCCAATTGACCTTGGGAATTTTCCGCAAATCCTCTGGATGGCGGATGTCCCCCTCCACGACCTTGATTCCTTGGGCAAGGAGAGGTTGAAAATTCGACCGGCTCCCTTCGCGCAAAAAATTGTCCAGGCCCCAGATTTCCAGTCCCTCGCGGTGGTAGGGCAAATCACGGGCCAAGGTTGAACCAACAAAGCCACAGGCCCCCGTGATCAGAATCTTCACTGAAAAATCATGAGCCGTCCGCAGCCCCCATCCAAGGCATTAGTGGCCGGAGTTTGGGGTTGAGAAAACGGGCCTCGTTGACATTGTGACGGGATGTCGCGAACAGCCCACCCTAAGTCCTCCATCCTTGTGGGCGGGGCAGGCGGTTTTATCGGCGGACATTTGGTGGCGCATCTGCGGAGGCAGGGAATCAAGAATCTGCGGGCGGTGGACCTAAAGCCCTTCTCGGAATGGTACCAGAAGTTTGACGATGTGGATAATCACCAGCTGGACTTACGGGAGCTGGAGGCGTGCCGGAAGGCCGCCAAGGGAATGGAATGGATTTACAATTTAGCCGCGGACATGGGTGGGATGGGCTTTATTGAGCTGCATAAGGCCGAGTGCATGCTTTCGGTGCTCATCAACACCCACATGCTGATGGCGGCCAAGGAAGTGGGAGCCAAACGATTCTTCTACGCGTCCTCGGCCTGCGTGTACGCCGCGGATAAGCAGACCACGACCGAGAATCCGGGACTCAAGGAGGCCGATGCCTATCCGGCCATGCCGGAGGATGGCTACGGGTGGGAAAAGCTATTTAGCGAACGGATGTGCCGTCATTTCCGGGAGGATTACAAACTGGAGACCCGAATCGTGCGGTACCACAACGTGTATGGCCCGCATGGAACTTATGACGGAGGCCGGGAGAAGGCGCCGGCGGCGATTTGCCGAAAGGTGATTGAGGCCCAAAAGAACAAGACCGGGGAGATTGAAATCTGGGGCGACGGGCACCAGACCCGCAGCTTCATGTACATCGACGACTGCATCAAGGGTTCCACGGAAATCATGGAAAGCGACATCCGAGACCCCCTGAATCTGGGCAGCGCGGAGATGGTTTCCATCAACCAGCTGGTGGACATCGCCGAGGGCATTGCCGGGGTGAAACTCAAAAGGAAATACAACCTTGGCGCTCCCAAGGGCGTGCGGGGCCGCAGCAGCGACAATGCGATGATCCAAAAACTGATGGGGTGGGAGCCGAACACGAAGCTAAAGGACGGCCTTTCCAAAACGTATGCCTGGATCAAGGGGGAGATGGGCGGAATTTAGTTAAGGCTGAGGTAGGTCTGCAGACTGGAAGGCGCCCGCCAGGCGGGGCAAGCTTGAGTGATGTCGGACAAGAGCCAGCGGGTGGATGTATTGGGCGTGGGGATCAGTGCCCTCAATCTGGAATCGGCTAAGAAAACCATTTTGGAGCGACTCAGGCGAAGGGATAAGGGGTATATCTGTGTGACCGGGGTACACGGGGTGATCGAGGCACAGGACGACTCCAAGTTCCGCAACATCCTCAACGAATCGTTCCTGACCACTCCTGACGGCATGCCCATGGTGTGGATCAGCTGGCTACGCAAGCACCACGAAGTCGACCGAGTCTACGGCCCGGACCTCATGCTGGAAATGGCTGAGGCAACCCGTGACGGCAAATACACCCATTTTCTCTACGGGGGCCGACCCGGTATTGCCGAACTGCTGCAGCGGAGACTGGAGGAGAGGTATCCGGGGATTCGGATTGTGGGCACCTATACGCCGCCTTTCGGCCCCCTACCTCCGGAGGAAGAAAAAAAGCTGCGGGAGAAATTTCGGCAACTGAAACCGGACATGACCTGGGTTGGGCTGAGCACCCCCAAGCAGGAGCGCTTCATGGCGGATTACCTGGACAAGCTGG
>CAZWQT010000024.1:0-2604 GCA_964635945.1 uncultured Akkermansia sp.
GGGGGCGGACTGGGCGGTTTCGGTGACGGGGATTGCGGGGCCGGGAGGGGGGAGTCCGGGCAAGCCGGTGGGGCTGGTGTATTTGGGGATCGCGGGGGTGGGGGGAGTGGAAACTGTTGAAAAGAAGTTGGTACCGGAGCGGAGGACGTTCAAGGGCATGGCTTCCCAGGCCGCTTTGGACCTGCTACGAAAAAAAATCCAAAAAGGAGCGCATCCTTTTTCAAAAACGGAGGTCTAATCTACTATGGCACCTAAAACAGCAGAAAAGAACGAGAAGGCGGAGGGGGCGAAATCCGCGGAACGGCGCAATCTGGATCTGGCCTTGCAGTCGATCGTCAAGGCCTACGGCGAAAACGCCATCATGCGGCTGGGCGATGCCGGGGCGAAACTGAAGATCGATGTCATCCCGACCGGGTGTTTCGCGATCGACGCCGCGCTAGGGGCGGGGGGCTTTCCGCGGGGCCGGATTGTGGAGATTTTCGGGCCGGAGTCGTCGGGCAAGACGACCCTGACCTTGACGGCGATTGCCAACGCCCAGAAACGGGGCGGGACGGCAGCGTTCATCGATGTGGAGCACGCCCTGGATCCAGTCTACGCCAAGAAGCTGGGGGTGAACATGGATGAGCTGCTGGTTTCCCAGCCGGATTCGGGGGAGGAGGCGCTGAACATTGCGGAGACGCTGATTCGTTCGAATGCGTTGGACGTGGTGGTCCTGGATAGTGTGGCGGCTCTGGTGACAAAGAATGAGCTGGAGGGACAGATCGGCGATGTGACGGTGGGGGCTCAGGCGCGGTTGATGAGTGCGGCCATGCGGAAGCTGACGGCCCTGATCAGCCGGGCCCGGACGGTGTGCATCTTCACCAACCAGATCCGGGAAAAGATCGGGGTGATGTTTGGCAACCCGGAGACGACCCCGGGTGGACGCGCCCTGAAGTTTTTTGCGAGCGTGCGGGTGGACATCCGCCGGATCAATGCGATCAAGATTCCGGACGGGACGGTGATCGGTAACCGGACGCGGGTGAAAATCGTGAAGAACAAGGTGGCACCGCCCTTTACGGAAGCGGAGTTCGACATCCTGTATAATGAGGGCATTTCCCGCGAAGGTTCCCTGATCGACGCCGCCATTGAGCACAATGTGGTGGAGAAGAAGGGGGCGTGGATCGCCTACGAAGGAAAGCAGTTGGCGCAGGGACGGGATGCGGCCAAGGAGGAGCTGAAGAAGGATCCGGCCCTGTATGCCCGGATTGAGAAGGGGTTGCAGGCTAAGCTATCCGGCAAGCCGGCGGAGAGTTCCGAGACGGTGGTGGTGGCAGGGAAGAAGTAGGCAGGGCCCATCGGGCGGTCGGTTGGAGACAACGACCCACCGAACGGCCGGCATCGGCCTAAAAACTAGGCTGGCTCGACCTGGACGTTGAACTGAAACGAGCTGTCCTCACCGCCGAGGACAAGCTTGTTGGCCCCGGGTTGGAGAGGCAGGACCATATGTTCCGATTCCGTGCCGATGACTTGGCCGTTGAGGATTGTGCCGAGGGTGCTCCCGCGGTCGCGGACGACGAGTTCGGAGCCGATCCGTTCGATAGCACAGTGGTTGCGGGAAATCTGGTACGGATACTGGTCGCGCAGGGCCAGATCGTTGGCGGAGAGGATGTCGGCTCCCTCGCCGGCTTGGCGTCGGCCGATGCGGAAGGGTAAGCGGTCCAAAACCGTGACTTCCGGTGCGCCGGCCTTGCGGACTTCCTTGGTGATCGGGGTGAGGGTGATCCGGGGAATGGGGTGAAGGGTCTCGTGGGGCACGGTGGTGGCGCCCTGTTCGAGCAGTTGATGAACTTCCTTGGGGGTTACCTTGCGGCTTTCCAGCTCGCGGCGGAGGAGCTCATTGGTGTTGCGGAGGCGCTCAAAAAAGGAGGAGAGAAAGGGGGCCAGCGCGCTGGGGTCGGAAAGAAAGAGGTCGTTGAATTCCTCCACATTCATGAGGTGGAGGCGGGTGGGCTCCAGGGCGCGGGCGGTGGCGGAGCGGGGCTTGTCGTCCAGGAGGGCCATCTCGCCAAAGATATCGCCGGGAACAAGGTGGCCGAGGGGGACATCGCCCTGTCCGCTCACGTGGATGGAGATTTCGATCCTGCCTGACAGGATCCGAAAGGCCTCGTTCCCCTCTGCCCCTTCGCGAAAGATGACTTCCCCTTGGCCAAAGGATTTTTCGCGCATACCAAAAGATGGTGAAGCGATGGGGAGAGAGGGTCAAGTAGGGTCCCCGGCGTTTTCCCCAAGGTTTTTGATCGGAGGAAATCCTCCCCACTGGTATAGAGATCCCATGGGCGAAGGAGGCGATCGTGGGTTCCTTTTCCGCGTATGCGGCGTGGCTTTGCTGGTCATGGCGGGATGGCGGCTGGCCGGAGCCGGCGGCCTGCTGGCCGGTGGGGACCAGGTTTTGGCCAATCGGGAGGCGATGGCGGCTTTGGCCCCGTGGGTGCTCCTTGGCCTGTTTTTTCTGCGGGGTCCGTTGCCGGCCAGAAAAAGCCCCGCGCGGGTGGTGGGTTTCCAGTTCCTGAACCTGGGATTTTTGATCGCCGCGGCTGTGTACGGTCTGGCGGCGGTGCCTTTGGA
>CAZWQT010000024.1:2704-19100 GCA_964635945.1 uncultured Akkermansia sp.
ACCTGGGATTTTTGATCGCCGCGGCTGTGTACGGTCTGGCGGCGGTGCCTTTGGAACTGCCGGCCCCCAAGGAGTTCAAGGAGCCGGTTCATGGGGACTCCGAGTGGCTGGTGAGGGATCGGCTCCGCGAAATCAATACGCAGATGGAGGGACTGGAACGGGATTCGGCGGAATCCCCGCCTGTCTCTGAAAATCCCTCGGAGAATCGGCGACAGGAGGCGCGGCGGCAGCAACAGTTGGAAATGATGGAAAAGCTCCGGACGGAAAGAAGCCGTCTGGCAGAGGAGTTAAACCGGAGGGGCAAAGTCCAGGAAGAGCGTCTGGAGCGGGAGCATGGCGATCGGCAAAAGCGCTTGGGGCGGGCCCAGACGGGAGTTGGCGGGGCAGCACTGATTTTTGTTTTGATGGGAATCCACGGCCTGTTGGCCGGATTCTTTTATCGTGGGGGGGTGGCCACGGGAGGAGGATTCCCGGTGGTCTCCAGCAGCAGCGGCAAAGTCGAGACCTCGGTGCCGGGGGCTTTGCGCCCAAAACGAAGTCTGAGCTAGAGACTATAATTTCTTTGCGGAAAGAAAGTTCCGCAATCCCGCCAAGGCAAACCGGGTGTCGTGGCCCGGTTGGCCGGGGGCCGCGGGCTCATCCAGGTGAACGTAGAGGAGGCGCGAGCCGAGCCCCGGGAGGGAAAGGCGGGAGGCCGTGGCCAAGGGGCCGGAGGCAAGAATCGCCAACCGCATATGCGGCAGGGTGAGAAGTGGTTCCGCCAAAGTGCGCAGATCCCTGGTCCGGCGGGCGAGACCGACGACTTTATAGACGTGGGCGCGGGTTTTTCTGAACTCCGTCAGCAGGCGCTTGAGGCGGAGGGGAGTGAGTTTTCTTTTTAAGGAGTGGGAGGAGAGAACGAGATCCCGTTTGGAGCGCCGCACGGCCTGGAGGACCCGGCCGAGTCGGGGCAGGTTGGTCAACTCCAGGTCGACGGCGTCGGCGAAAGGGAGAAAGGCTAGAAAGAAAAGGACCCGCTGACGGGAGCGCCAGTTAAAGGCACCGCCCTCTTCCCGGGTTCGGAGAGTGAGCAGGACCGGCAGTTCTTTTCCGGCCATGGCTTCCTGAATTTTCTCCGGCGAAACCCCTTTCGAGAGAAGCAGGTCCAAGCGGACCTCCGCCACGTCGACGCCTTCGGGCGGCTTGCCTAGGTAGCTTAAGCCCGCTTCGGTTGAGATGGTGCCGACTGTTAATGGGGCGTTTTTCCAGAGGATGGGCCTCCGGGCCGGTGGAGTGACCGAGGTTTTGATGTCGGCGATCGTGGGATTGTTTTTCAGAGGCATTTGATTATTTGGGGATATTGGAACGTATTACAAGAGGTATATGTCCACTTTAAGATATACTAACACTCATATATATATCCCTTTAGGGATATATATTAAGTCGTCAAATAAACCTTTCTATTATGCCCTAAACCTCTGGACTGACCTCTGAAATCTTATGGCAGAGAAGACGCAATCTATCTGTAAGGCCAATCGTTTCCAAAAGGGTTTGGCGGGCCTCGGGATCCTGTAAGAAGCAACCGGCGACCAGATCCACCAGGGCATGGTGGTCCTCCAGATGGCGGAGGAATTTTTTCATCTCCTGCATCCCGGCCTCGATGGGGGTTTCAATTTTTTCCAAGTGCTCGAGAATCTTCGCCACGAGGGCCTCCCGGACGACCGTTTCCTCCGCGGTGTTGGCAGAGGTATCCTCAAGGGGCTCGGGCGTGGCGATGATATAAGGGCGAACCTGAAGAACATGGTTCAGGCGGACCCGGGCCAAGCCCTGGAGGATCAGATTGGAAGTGCCGTCCGGCTGTTGCACACAGGAGCGGATTAAGCCCAAGCCGCCGACCCTCCGAGCGGGGCGACCGGACTCCTCCATGGCCACGGCAAACATGCGGGGTCCCTCGAGGGCTTTTTGCAACATAACCCGGTAACGGGGCTCAAAAATATGCAGGGGAAGAAGATGGTGGGGGAAAAAGACGGTTTGGGGCAGAACCATAACCCCTACCTGTTCGGGAAACCTCATCGTTACTTCCATACTCCTATTTTGGGGGCTGGAATAGGGCATTCAGGGGTTTTGGGTATTGACGGAAAGGGTTTTCTGGAAGAGACTTACTTTTTACATATTTATGTTGGATAAGCTTTTTCCCTTTTTAGAGAACGACATGGGTGTCGATTTGGGCACGGCCAACACCTTGGTCTTTGTCCGTGGCAAAGGGGTGGTTCTCCGGGAGCCTTCGGTGGTGGCGATGGACCAGGCGACCCGGCGGGTTTTGGCGGTCGGGGATGAGGCCAAGCGGATGTTGGGCCGGACACCGGGCTCGATCGTGGCGGTGCGTCCTCTTAAGGACGGGGTGATCAGTGATTTTGAGGTTACGGAGGCGATGCTCAAGTGTTTCATCGAAAAGGCCACCAAACGTCAAAACCGGTGGCGTCCCCGTCCCCGTCTGGTCATTGCCGTCCCCTCCGGCATCACGGAAGTCGAGCGGCGCGCGGTTTGCGAATCTGCCGCCCACGCGGGAGCCCGCAGCGTTCGCCTGATCGAGGAGCCGCTGGCTGCCGCAATCGGGGTTGGTCTTCCGGTGCAGGACGCCTCCGGCAACATGATCATCGATATCGGCGGCGGGACCACGGAAATGGCCATCATTTCCCTCGGTGGGATTGTCTTCAGCCGCAGCGTGCGGGTGGCCGGCGATGAGTTGGATGAGGCGATCATGAATTATCTCAAGCGGGCCTATAACCTGATGATCGGCGAGCGCACGGCCGAGGATATCAAGGTCAAGATCGGCTCCGTGTACCCGATGGACAAGGAGACCTCGATGGAGGTCCGCGGACGCGATTTGGTGGCGGGCCTTCCCAAGACCCTCACGATCACTTCCCAGGAGGTGCGCGAAGCCCTGTTGGAGCCGATCCAGATCATCCTGGAAAGCGTCCGGCTGACTTTGGAGCGCTGCCCGCCGGAGCTTTCCAGTGACTTGGTGGAGCGCGGGGTCGTCCTGGCAGGGGGAGGAGCCCTCCTGCGCGGTTTGGATCGTCTTTTGAGCGAAGAAACGGGCCTGCCCATCCACGTGGCCGAAGATCCGCTGAGCGCGGTGGTGGAGGGGACCGGCAAGGTGCTCGACGAACTGGAGTTTTTGACCAAGCTGACCATGGCGGACGGACGGGGCTAACCCGTTTTCTGCCCCCAGCCGAAGTCCTCCCTCTTTTTTTCCATGTCCCGGACCTGGATGTATCTTGGCTCCGCCGTAGTGCTCGCGGTGAGCGTGGTCGCCATCTTTTTTGCGCCGGTAACCAACCGGTGGACGGAACGGATCACGATCGAAACCATTTCCCCGATCGCCCGAACCTGGGCGGGAATCCGCGACCGGTGGAACGATTTCCGGCAGAGCCTGCGGCAGTATGACGCGTTGGAAGAGGAAAACCGCAACCTGCGGGCGGAGAATGTGCGGTTGCAGACCGAAATCCGGCAGATGGACTACCTAAGGACGGAAAACGATCGCTTTCGCGAAATGCTGGGATTCCGCGACCAGCAGTCCTATCGGCTCCTGGCCTGCCGTGTGGTGGAGCGCGATCCCTCCAACTGGTGGAACTCCGTGCTCGTGGACCGGGGGTGGAAAGATGATCCCAACCTCGCCCCCGACCAGCCTGTCGTCACCCCCCGCGGGGTGGTGGGTAAGACCGGCACGGTCGGCCGCTCCACCACGCGGGTCATGCTGATTTCCGACGAGAATTGCAAGGTGAGCGTGCTCACGGAGGGGTCCGGGGCCCGCGGCATTCTGCTGGGGGATACTCCCCTGAATGGCGGTCAACCCCTCTGCCGGATGACATTCGTCACGCGGGAGGCGAAGTTTGAAGTTGGTGAGAGAGTCCTGACCACCGGTCTGGGCGGCACGTTTCCGCCGAATCTGCTCGTGGGCACGGTCAGCGATGCACCCCCGCTGACCTCCGAGAAGAATTCCGGCCTTTACCGGGAGGGCACGGTGACGCCGGCGGCCGACCTGAACGACCTGCGGGAACTCTTCATCCTCACCGGTTCCACCTCCTTGAAAAAATGAGCTCTCTCACGCCCCGACTTCTGATTTTGGTGGCCGGCGTCTGGCTGGTGCGGGCGGTGGGCCCGGAGTTTGACGGATCCCTCGCCCTGGCAACGAACCTTCTGGCGGCGGTCGCCATCCAGGCGGGTTTATGGCTGGGGCCCTGGGGTCTGCTCGGTTGGTCCCTGCTTGCCGGAACTTTTTGGGACTTCACGACCTTTTCGCCCCTGGGGCACCACGTACTGGTGCTGGGCGGCATCGGTTTTTTGGTGCGCACCCAGCGCGGGTGGTGGAAAGGGGCTTCGGCGGGCGAACAGGCTGCCGGATCCGTCCTGGCGGCGGTGGCCTTTTTTGCCTTGGACCGGTTTTTGCATCTGCTGGAAACCCGGGCTTGGGCATGGCCCTTTGCGTTGAGCGTTTCCTTGGTGTTGGCCGGGCTGGTGAACGGCATCGTGTCCGTGTTGATGGGTTGGTGGCTGGAGCCGGAGGCCCGTTTTCCGACTCTCTCCCGCGGGCACCGGAGGATTCGCTGATGCTCCTCGTCCGTCCCACTGCCAACATCTCCCTGCGCATGCAGTCCGCGATGCTTGTCGTGGCCATTGCCGCCGGGATCCTGCTGCAGCGTCTCTTCGTGGTGCAGATCGTCGAGGGGGAAAAGCACGCTCAAAGTCTCATCAACCAGACCACGATTCCCATCCTGCTGCCTCCGCCCCGCGGGCTGATCCTGGACCGGAACGGCCTGCCATTGGCCGAGAATCGCGCCCGCTACGACGTCGACCTTTATGTCCGGGAGCTTTCCGGCAACTACGCGCGGGCCCATCGCGGGCGGTTACCGATGACCCTGGTGGAGGTGGGCGTGGGTGACAAGCGCCGCAAGCAGCGGCAGGTGGACATTGAGCGGATCGTGCAGGAAACCGCCGCCGAACCGCTCCGCAATCTGGGGATCCAGATGAATTACGATCTTGAGGATCTCCGGCGGCACGCCCACCAACGCCCCAACACTCCCTTCCAGTTGGCCACGCAGATTGATTT
Organism: uncultured Akkermansia sp.; assembly: GCA_964635945.1. Lineage (GTDB taxonomy): Bacteria > Verrucomicrobiota > Verrucomicrobiia > Methylacidiphilales > Verrucolacustridaceae > Verrucolacustris. The sequence continues at coordinate 7,797 of CAZWQT010000024.1, forward strand.
CGCCACCCTTTCACGGATGGCCGAGCGGGATCCGCGAATCCCCGGCGTGGATGCGGCCGCGCGACCCGTACGATGGTATCCATACGGTTCCTTGGCCTCCCACGTGCTCGGTTTCGTCGGGGCTCCCGAGGAGCAGACCTTGGAGACCTTTCAACCGGAGGTGATCGGAAAGGAAGGAATCGAAAAGGGGTTTAACGTCGATCTGGAGGGCGTGCCCGGAGGTAAAATCCTGAAAAAAAACAACCTCGGCTTCATTATGGAGGAGCAGGGTTACCAGGCCCCCCATGCCGGTAAGAATATCTACCTCACCTTGGACGCACGGATCCAGACGATCGCGGAGGGGGTGATGCGGCGGGTGGGCCGCGGAGCCTGTGTGATCATGGATCCCAACACGGGCGACATCTTGGCCATGGTGTCCGTGCCGAATTATGACCCCAACAACTTTGTGCCCGGCGGGACAGGGGAACGGACCGACTGGAAGCGGACCCTGACGGATGAGACGAAGCCGATGCTCAACCGGTCGATCGGCGCGTATGCCCCCGGTTCCACCTTCAAGACCCTGACGGCTCTGGCGGCCCTGGAGAATCCCAACGCGAAGTTCACCCCCCAAACAATCATTCACAGCCCGGGCTCGGTTTATATCGGGGACCGCTGGTGGAAGGACTGGAATCCCGACGGGCAGGGTTCAATCGCCCTCAAGCGGGCCCTGGCCATGTCCTGTAACACTTTCTTCTATCAGCTCGGGGTGAAAACCGGAATTGAGTCCATGACCGACATGGGCAAACGGATTGGCTTGGGGGAGCGGATGTTACTCACAGCTGAAGGCGAACCGGAGCTGGCCGGAGAGGATCCGGGAACCATGCCGGGGAAGAAATGGATGGAGGACCGGATGGCGGAGCGGAAGAAGAAGTATAAGGAGCGGATTGAGAAATGGGTGGCGGAAGGCCGCCCGGGGTCCCGTCCGACCCCTCCCGCGGTGGAACGCTGGAGTGACGGGCACACCGCCAACACCTCAATCGGCCAGGGGTATGTCCGGGTCACGCCGCTCCAGATGACCGTGATGATGTCGGCCGTGGCGAATGACGGCACGGTGTATCGGCCGCGGTTGGTGCAGGGAGTGGCCGTTTCAACAGAGGCCGGGGTCAAGCCCGTCCGGGAATTCCCTGCAGCGGTGAAGCGGGGCGATTTGGGCGTGAAGCTGGAAAATCTTGCGGCGATTCGGGAGGGTCTGCGGGCCGTGGTCACCGAGGGGACCGGCAAGAATGCCGCGGTCAAGGATGTGGAAGTGGCGGGGAAGACCGGCTCCGCCCAGTTTAGCACCCGGATTGGAGGCGGCCTGGTGAAGGACACCCGCACGTGGTTCACCGGCTTTGCGCCGCTCAAGGAGCCCAAGTACGCCATCACGGTCATTGTCGAAGGCGGTAGTTCCGGGGGTACGACCTGCGCTCCCCTGGTCTCGGAAATTCTTTTCAAAATCTTTGAGATGGAGAAGGGAGTGCCGCCGGCGATGGTCTATCAGGCGCCGGTGATCGGTCACTTCCACGGGGTGACTGCCTCGGACGGCTCGTATGTGCCCGGCGGCGACGGGGGCGGGGATTCCGATGGAGACGGGGACGGGGGAGTGTTCGGGGGAATCTTCAACTGGTTTGATGAGGGGAATAGCTCGGGCGGGGCCGGCCGGGGCCTGCGGAGGAACCGCTAATGGCCAAGACCCGCTTATGGTCCGGATTTCACTGGCCGAGCCTGCTCCTCATGCTCGGGCTCTGCACCGCCGGGATCCTGATTATTTACAGCGCCACCCACAGCAGCGAGATGGCGGATCTCAAGAACGCCTCCATCCAGCAGGCGGCTTGGGTGGGGTTGGGGCTGGCGTGTTTCTTTGTTTTGGCCTTTTCCGATTATCACCGGTGGGTGGCCCAGGGCTGGTTTTGGTTCGGAGGCGGGATCTTTCTTCTGCTCGCCGTGCTGATTTTCGGGCGTGAGGTCAACGGAGCCAAAAGCTGGCTACGTTTCGGTCCGGTGGGTTTCCAGCCGGCAGAGGTGATGAAGTTGGCGTTTCTCGTGGGATCGACCGCCTTGTTGGTGGCGCTCAGGGAAAAGATCCAAAAGTTTCGGACGATTCTCGCACTGGTGGGCTTTGCGATGATTCCGGTGCTTTTGATCCTGAAGCAGCCGGATCTTGGTTCGGCCGCGGTTTTTCTTCCCATGTGTTTCGGCCTGCTTTTTGCCGGCGGGGCCCGGTTGCGGTATCTCCTGATCCCGGTGGGCCTGGGCCTGGCGGGGGTTTTGGCGATTTACCTTTGGGTGGGGCACCTCGGCAAGGAACTGCCGTTTCTCAAGACCTACCAGAACAACCGGATCCGGACCTTTTTTGACCCCAACTTGGATCCCCTGGGGGCGGGATGGACGATCCGGCAGTCGATCATCGCGATTGGATCCGGAGGTTTCACGGGGAAGGGCTTTCTCCGGGGAGACCAGAACCTTTACGGCTTCCTGCCCAAGAACATTGCCTACAACGATTTTATTTTTTCCGTCCTGGGGGAAGAGTGGGGATTTTTGGGGGGAGCACTTCTGATCCTGGGCCAATCGGCCCTGCTCCTCTGCATTGCCTGGATCGGCATGCGGGCGGCGGATTTTGAGGGGCGGCTTCTGGCGGGAGGCGTCCTCGGCATGCTCTTCACCCATTTTTTCATCAACGTGGGAATGACAATCAAGGTGGTACCCATCACCGGCATTCCCCTTCCTTTTGTCAGCTATGGAGGAACCTTCCTGGCCGTGTGTATGGCCGCGATGGGGTTGATGCAAAGCATCTGGCGGCAACGGCGTCTCGGCTGACGCGCCCCCGCAAGAAAGGAATACGAACATGATCCTGGAAACCATCAAACGAATCCTTCGGGGCAAACCCCGGGAGGAGCGACGCAGCCTTCTCATCTCGGTCGAGCCGCTGGAGAAGCGGGTCGCCCTGCTGGAGGGCGGCGTGGTTGAGGAGTTCTCCATTGAGCGGGAAGGGGACCGAAGCATTTCCGGCAACATTTACAAAGCGCGGGTGCATAACGTGGAGGGATCCCTCAAGGCCCTCTTTGTCGACATTGGTCATGAAAAGAACGCCTTCCTCCATTTCTGGGATGCGGTCCCGGCGGCCATCGACGAGCAGGTGGAAGCGGTGGAGCGGCGGGGGGGGCGGCCGCGCAAACCGCGGATCACCAGCAACGACATTCCGAAACTCTATCCGGCGGGAGCGGACGTGATCGTTCAGGTGAACAAGGGGCCGATCGGCACGAAAGGCGCCCGGGTGACCACCAACATCAGCCTGCCGGGACGTTATCTGGTGCTGATGCCCTTCGGAGAGATGAGCGGCGTCTCCCGCAAAATTGAGGATCCGCAGGAACGAAGCCGGCTGCGCAAGATTCTGCAGGAACTCGACATTCCCGAGGGCATGGGCGTGATTCTTCGCACGAACGGGGAGGGAATGCAGGCGCGGTATTTTGTCCGCGATCTTGCCCTGCTCCTTGAACAGTGGCGGCGGGTGGAGGAGGGGCTGAAGACCAAGTCCGCCCCGGCCGTGCTGCTGGAAGAACCGGATTTGGTGGAGCGCTCGGTCCGCGACTTCCTGACGGAAGAGGTGGACGAAGTGGTCGTGGACAACGACGACGCGGAGAAACGCGTGCGGGAACTGGTGGGAACGATCTCCAAGCGTTCCCTGCGGAAGGTGAAACGCCACCTGGCGACCGAGCCGCTTTTCGAGGCCTACGGCGTGAACCGCCAAATCGAAAGTGCGTTGCGCCGCCAAGTCTGGCTGAAGTCCGGCGCCTCCCTGGTCATTGACGAAACGGAGGCCTTGGTTTCCATCGACGTCAACACTGGCAAGACCCGGGGCGGCAAGGACCATGACGATACGATCCGGAAAACCAATCTGGAGGCAGCTGAGGAGATCGCCCGGCAGTTGCGCTTGCGGAACCTGGGAGGCCTGATCGTGATCGACTTCATTGATATGCGTTCCCGGCGGGATCAGGCGGCCGTCTACGACAAGTTCAAGGACTGCCTCCGGCGCGACCGCGCACGCACGCACACCCTGCCCATCTCCCCCTTGGGCCTCCTGGAGATGACGCGGCAACGGGTGCAGGAAAGTATTCGTCGGGCCGTGTACATGGAGTGTCCCGCTTGCCGGGGCAAGGGGATGGTGAAGTCCTACGAAACGATGAGCGTAGAGATTCAGCGCGAGATCAGCCGGATCCTTCGCAAGCATCCCGAGGCTCATGAAATCAAGGTGGTGGTTCACCCGGGTGTGTTGCACCGCCTCCGGACGGAGGATGATGAACTTTTGGTTGAGCTGCAGCGTCGTTGTGCCGGCCAATTCAGCTTCAAGGCGGATCCGGCGGCCAACATCGAGGACTTCAAGGTTCTCAACGCCGCGACCGACCAGCCGCTGGAGTAGTCGTGGAATCCGGTTCCGGCGAGCCGAGCGTCCCGGCCGGACAAGTCCGGGTGGCCGGTCTGCGGGCCGTGCTGGAAAAAGCGGAGTCGACCCTCGGTCCGGAGGCGCCGGCCTCGGCCCGTCTCGACCTGTACCGGGAGTTTCTCCGCCTGGAAGAGAAGCGCCTGGAAGAGCAGGCGCGGGGCGGCACGCCAGGGCTGGAACTGGCCCATCGCCGCTCCCAGTTGATCACCGCGGTCCTGGAGCGACTCTGGGAAAACTCCGGAGGCCCGGCGGCCGGAGATGGCCTGGTGCTTGGGGCCGTGGGTGGGTTTGGCCGGCAGGAAATGAGCCCGGCCAGTGATGTTGACCTGGTGTTCATTCGGGAGGGGGCGACGGATCGCACCGCCGAGGAGGTGGTGAAGCAGATTTTGTATGTGTTATGGGATCTCGGTCTCAAGGTGGGCCATGCCTGCCGCACGGTGGCGGAGACGGTCGAGCGCGCGGAAGGTGAGCTGATGATCAAAACGGCGCTGCTGGATGCACGGCGCCTCAACGGATCCGCGATCCTCTGGAAGAAATTTGAGGAGGAGTTCAGCAAACGAAACCTCGGCCGAGGGGTGGAGTCTTACCTTTCGTGGCGATTGGAAAACCAGGCCGGGCGCCACGCCAAGGAGGGAGGGACGGTTTTTGTGCAGGAGCCGAATTTGAAAACCGGGGTGGGTGGGTTGCGGGATTTTCATAACCTCCGGTGGGTGGGGAAAGTCTCCGGGGAAGGCGCCACCTTGCCGGACCTCGTGCGAAAAGGGTGGCTCGGTTCCGAGGAAGCGGCCCAGGCGGAGGCGGCCTTTGGCTTTCTCATGACCCTGCGAGAACAGTTGCACATGGCTCAAAGCGGTCCCGGGGATGTGCTGACCCTGCGCCTGCAGGGTGAGTTGGCTACGGCCATGGGATATCCCCAGCCCAACATTTTGCGGAAAAGCGAGGCGCTGATGCGCGAGACCTACGGCCACCTCCGCACGATCCATCTGGTTTGCAACGCGGCCGCCACCCGGATTTGCCAGCAAAAGACCGGGCGGCCCCGGGGTCTTTGGTCCTTCTTTTCCGGTTGGACCGGGGCGCGGCGGGCGGCGGACGGTTTTGTTTTGAGCGGGGCGGAGCTGGGGGCGGAATCCCCCGAGGTGTTCCGGCAAGATCCGGTGCGCATGATCCGGGTGTTTCGGATCCTGCAGGATCAGGGCTCCGTACCCGGGGCGGAGCTGTCCGCCCTCCTCCGGGCCAACTTTTCCCTGTTGACGGAAGAATGGGCCCGGCGGCCCGAGGTTCGGGAAACGTTCCTGCACATTCTGAGGCAGAAGGGGAAAGTCGGGCGCATTCTCCGGTATATGCACGAGTGTGGGGTGCTCGGCCGGATCCTGCCGGAGTTCGCCCCGCTGACCTGTCTGGTCCAGCATGAATTCTTCCACCGCTATACCGCGGATGAACATACGTTGGTCTGCCTCGAGCAACTGGACGCGATGTTGGATTCGAAGGAGCCGGATCTGCGCAAATATGGGGAGCTGTACCGGCGCGTGGAGGCCCCGGAGATTCTCGCTTTGGCCGTTCTCCTGCACGACACCGGAAAAGCCGAACTGACCCGGAATCACGAGGAGATCGGGGCGGTGCACGCCGCCCAGGTGGCCCGGCGGTTCGGCTTTCGGGGCCGGGAGCTTGCGTTAATGACCTTCCTGGTGGACCACCATATGACCTTGGGAAATTTTTCCCGCAAGAATCTGGACGAAGCCGAGACCATCCGGTCGTTTGCCCGGATTGTGCAGGATGAGGAGCGGCTGAATCTCCTGATGCTCATTTCGGCGGCCGACGTAAGGGCCGTGGCCGGACGCAATAATTGGTCCAGCTGGCGGGAACTTTTGGTCTGGGATCTTTATGCGCGAACCAAGCGCATGTTGGCCGGCGAGGAGGAATTCTTGCGGGCGGAGGAGGAGGAGCGCCGGGGACGGGTCGCCCAGGTGGAAGCGGAACTGGCCGGGGAATTTTCCCCGGAGGTCGTCACGGAACATCTGGCGGGAATGGGGCCGGCTTACGTCCGCCAGTGTCCGGCGGCTCTGATCGCCCGGCACCTGCGGGCGGTTCATCGGTTTTTCGCCGACCGGGTGGGTGGGGCGGAGGCCCTTGTGCCGCTGGTGGAGTGGCTGGACCGGCCGGAGGAGGGGCACACCGAGGTGATCGTGATCACCTGGGACCGGGAAAGGCTCTTCAGCAAAATTGCCGGCAGCTTTGCCGTGGCCGAGTGCAACATTCTCAGCGCGGATGTTTTTACCCGGACCGACAATGTGGTCTTCGATACCTTCCGCGTCTGCAATGCGCGGATGGAGCCGGTAAGCCACCGGGTGGATCGCGAGACTTTTGAAACCACCCTGACCGAGTCGCTCTGCCGCACGGAAGATTCCTTGGGGGAAAAGCTTTCCGGGCAGGGGCCGACCATGTGGCAGAAAGCGATCGGGGAAGCCGAGTTTCCCGCAAGCCTGCGGATCGACACGGAAAGCGAGCCGGGGCGCACCCTGCTCCATGTCCAGGCACCCGACCGGGTAGGTCTGCTGCACGCCCTGACCGGTGGAATTTCCGATGAGGGCATGCTGATCGGGGTGGCCAGAATCACGACAGAGAAAGGCGCGGCGTTGGACAGCTTTAGTCTGGTGGATCGGGAGCACCGGCCGGTGACCGATGCCGCTTGGCAGGAGCGTCTTCTCCAAAGGCTAAAGGGAGTCTTGAGCCGATGAGCTCTCTGGTTTTGCCGGTGGAGCCTGGGGATTTGGCCGAAGCGAAGCGGCTGGCCCGGAGGGTGGTGACAGAGGCTCGCCGGCGCTTTTCCGTGGAACGGGCGGCTCTTTTTCTCCTCAATCCAAACCTGGGGGACTTGGAGGTGGAGGCTTCGGTGGGTTTGGCTTTAAAAAACCGGACCAAACGCTGGGAGGTGGGGCAAGGGTTGGTGGGCTGGGTGGCCAGTCGCGGGATCGCGGCCCGTGCGGATGTGAAGGTTGTCCGGCACGCCCTTGGTTCCGCGGGCAGCGAAATGGCAGCCCCTTTGAGTGAGGGGGATAAGTTGTTGGGGGTGTTGGCGGTGGGAACGCGGCGGAAAAACTATTTTCATCAGGGACAAGAAAAGGAGTTGGCGAACCTGGCGCGCGAAGCGGCGGGCTGGATGGCCTTGGCGTGGAGGGTGGCGGGAACCCGGGAGGAGGGCGAACGTTCGGCCGCTTTGGCGGAAGTGGGGGCGGCGGTAGGCGCGGAGGAGACCGTGCCGGCCATTCTTCAGCGGGTGGCGCGGGAGTCCCAGAGGCTCTGCGGTGCCAAAGTTGTGTCGATTTTCCTTCTCGAACGGGGAACCCAGGAGCTTCGTCTCGAAACCTGCCTGGGGGCCTCGGCGAAATATCGGGGCCAACCTCCGCTGCCCGCGGCGGAGACGGCGCTGGGCTTTGTGGTGCGGGGATGCCGTCCATTCACCGTGGCGCGGGTGGCGGAAAGCGCGCTGGATCTGCACACCGACCGGATGCTGCGGGAAGGGGTGGCCTCCTTGGCGGCCGTGCCGCTCGCGGACCCGCAGGGGGGGATGGGGGTGCTGTGCGTGGGGACCCGGGAGATTCGCCGTTTTTCCGATGCAGAGATCCGGCTGTTGACCGGACTCGCCGGGTTGGCCGCGGCCGCCTTAGGCCGGGCCCGGCTTGCCTCCCAGCTGGATCAGACCGAGGCGGAACTGCGGAATCGTGAGCGTCTTTCCTCTTTGGGAATGCTGGCCGCCGAGGTGGCCCACGAAGTCCGGAACCCGTTGGCGGTGGTGCGGATGCTATGGCATAGCGCGGTCCGGGGCTTGCCGGCCTCTGAGCCGCAGGCTCGCGATCTCCAGATGATTGAAACCAAGCTGGGCCAGATGAACACCATTTTGGATCGGATTTTGAATTTGGCCCGTTCCGCCGATCCTGAAATGCGGGAGTTGGATGCAGCCGTAGTGGTCGAGGAGGTGGTCCTGTTGACGCGAACAAAACTGGGCTCGGCCCGGATTCGCGCGGTCCTAAAGATGCCGGCCCGCGGCACGGCGCGCATCCGTGGGGACCGTGCCCTGCTCGAGCAGGCCCTGCTGAATCTGGTGCTCAACGGCATGGAGGCGATGAAGGGGGGGGGCGAACTGCGTTTGGAAGTTCGGGCCGCGAAGGACGGAGTCATTCTGGCGGTTCAGGATCAGGGGCCCGGAATGAAGAGGGAGGTTGCCGAGAGATTGTTTGAGCCTTTTCTCACCCGGCGTCCCGGTGGTACCGGGTTGGGTCTCGCGCTGGTCCGGCGGACGGTGGAAGCCCATGGGGGCAGTGTCCGGGTGCAGTCGAAGCCCGGGCGGGGAACAAGAGTGGAAATTCGGCTTCCGAGGCTGGTGGCTTAAGCGCCGGGGGTGACCGGACGCCCTGGCGAGGCATTTCTGCCGTAACCGCAGGGCGGCTTAATTCAGCAGCTTTTCCAGTTCCTGATCCTTCGGCACGCCTAGCTCAAGAGCACGGTTATAGTGCCGCTTGGCCAGTTCCTTGGCCGGAGGCGTCTGGGTGGCGTAGATCACCGCGAGGTTGAAGTGGGCGTCGCCGTAGCTGTCGTCCAGCTCGATGGCTTTGCGGCACTCCTGCTCGGCCGCCTCCTGAAGGCCTTTCCGGGAAGAAGAAATGCCGAGGTAGTTCCGGGTCTTGGCATCATTGGGATCCAGGGCGACTGCGCGGCTGAGGACTTGGATGGCATCGTCGTATTTCTCCTGTTGGACGAGAACGATGCCGAGAACGGAGTGGGAGAAAGCATCGTTGGGGGCGACGCGAATGGCCTCGCGGAGAGCTTTTTCCGCTTCCGGATATTTCTGCTGCTGGAAGCGCACCACGCCGAGGTTGGAAAGGGCATAAATGGACTGGGGATATTTGTTGAGAATCTCCTGATAAGCGGCGGCGGCCTCGTCGAATTTTTTCTCCGTGTAAAGAGAAGTGGCGCGGGCGGCGGTTTCCTTGAACTCCTCGGGGATCCGCGGCTTTTCCGCGTAACTCTCCGGGCTCGCGGGCTTCTCGGCGGCGCTGCTCAAGGTGGCCGTGCCGGCCGCGGCTCCTGCGGCGGCGGCGGGGGCCTCCGGCTCGGGGGCGACGAGGGAAGGAGCCGAAACTTTGAGCATGCCCTCCTCCTCCGCACTCAGGGACACCAATGGGGAGCTGAGCACCTCCATCTGGGTTTTGAGGGCCTCGGTCGAAACGGCGAGATTTTTGAACTCATCCAGGACCAGGCGGCGGGCGGCCTCCCGGCGGGCTTGTTCCTTCAACTGCCGGTCGAGGATGGAGCGGAGCATGGCGTTTTCCTTGGCCAAGGTGGAGTCGGACTTGCCGACGGTGCCGGCCATTTGCAGCTTCCCCGTCAGATCGGCAATCTGCTTTTTGTAATCCTCGTTGGCGCGCGTGAGCTCGGCCGATTTGGCGTTGGCCTCCGCCAATTTCTTCTCCAAAGAGTCCACTTGGCCGCGGAGCGAAGCCATCTCCCCGGCCATCTCTCCGCCGGCGGCCTTCTTCAGGCTCTCCTCAGTCGAGGCCAGCTTGGTGCGTAGCGCGGTGTTTTCCTGCTGCAGGGCCGCGACATTGGCGTCGCCCGGGGCCGCGGAGGAAAGTTTTTCCTGGAGGCCCTTCTTGTCGGTGAGGGCTTGGTCCAGATCGGCCTTGGCCTGTTTCAGTTCCGTGCGGGCGGATTCCAAATCACCGGTCAGCTGGATGATGCGTTGGCGGAGGGCGGACGGGTCGTCCGAACTCGCCCCCGGGGACGAAACCGGAGCCACCGGGGCTTCCACCTTGGCCGGGGCCGCAGGGGGAGCCGAAGCGGGGGTCTCTGGTTTTTCCGACAACGGGGCCGGGGCTGTGGGCGTGGGGGCAACCGCAGGAGCGGTCGGGGGAGGCGGGGTGGAATCTTTGGCGGTCTTGAGGTTGGCGAGTTTGTCGTTCAGGTATTTGATGCGGTATTTGACGATGGTGGGCTCCCATTCGGGGTTTTCGTTCTTCAGTTTCTCAAGGCGTGTCAGGGCGGTTTCGTATTTCTCCCGGGCCTGCGAGTTCTGGCCCCCCTGGCTCAGCTTGTCCCCTTCGTTGATCATCACATAGATCTGGAGGTAGTCGTCCTGGGGAGACGCCGCCGCCCCCACACGAAAGGCCACGGAGAAAACCGTTAAGGCGGCCAGGGCAAAAATCTGCATCCTCTTTGTCACAGGGGGGGAAATTAGGCGGTTAAAAATGGGCTGGATCAAGAGAAAACGACCCCCGTTGACGATAACTTTTCCCCGTCTAAACAAAGAAGGATGGAATTGGCGATGCCCCAAGGGGTTTTGGTGTTGAACCGTTTTTGGCAGGCGGTCCACATCTGTTCCGTCCGGCGGGCTTTCAGCCTCCTCTACATGGGCCATGCCCAAGTGGTGGATGGGGATGGGCAAGATTTCCGGACTTTTGATTTTCGCAGCTGGCAGGAAGCCAGCCAAGGTTACGAGGGCGAGGATGCCTATCATACCATCAGCTTCCGGATCCGGGTTCCCCGGGTGATTGTCCTGATGCTGTTTGACCGCATTCCGAAAAAAGAGGTCAAGCTGACCCGCCAAAATGTTTTCGAGCGGGATGCCTTCACCTGTCAGTATTGCGGAGAGAACAAGGACCGAAAGGATCTCAACCTGGACCACGTGATTCCCCGGGATCAGGGGGGCACCACCACCTGGGAAAACGTGGTTTGCTCCTGCATCCCCTGCAATACGCGCAAAGGCAATCGACGTCCGCACGAAGCCCACATGCAACTCGTCAAGAAACCCAAGCGACCCAAGCTCCGCACCTTCCTGACTGTTCAGATTT
>CAZWQT010000025.1:0-10483 GCA_964635945.1 uncultured Akkermansia sp.
GAGAAAAACACACGGGAGGCGCTACGACGGGTGCTAGAGGATTCCTTCGAGGTTTTTGTCGCAGCGGATTTGGCAGCTGCGGAGAAGCTTTTGGAGGCGGAGAACATGGACGCGGTCTTGACGGACCTTCGGCTCGGGCATGCGAGTGGGCTGAGTGTGCTGGAACGGTGTCTGCGTTTACCGCGACGGCCGCCTTGTGTGGTGATGACGGCGTATGGAACTGTGGAAAGCGCGGTCGAGGCCATGCGGAAAGGAGCTTACGACTACGTGACCAAGCCTTTGGACCTGGAGCGGGTTCACCTCCTGCTGCGACGAGCCGTGCGCACGGCCCAGGTGGAGGAGGAGAACGTCCAACTGAGGCAAGAGTTGGGGCGCGCCTATGGTCTGGAGCGAATCTTGGGGACTTCACCAGTGATGCAGGAGGTTCTTGGCAAGGTGCGGCAGGTAGCAGACTCGCGGGCCAATATTTTGATTGAGGGAGAGAGTGGCACGGGCAAAGAGTTGGTGGCGCGCGCGATTCATGGGCTGAGTGGCAGGCGCCAGGGGCCTTTTGTGGCGGTGCACTGTGCAGCCCTTTCCCCTCAATTATTGGAAAGCGAGCTGTTCGGCCATGAGAAGGGTGCCTTTACGGGTGCCGTGGAACGGCGGGTCGGGCGTTTTGAACAGGCCCAGGGCGGCACGTTGTTTTTGGATGAGATCGGAGAAATTGATGCGGCCACCCAAGTAAAGCTCCTGCGTGTCCTGGGGGAACGCACCATGGAGCGAGTGGGGGGCAACAAGCCCATCGAGGTGGATGTGCGCCTGGTGGCGGCTACCCATCGCAACTTGGAAGCGATGGTGCGCGAGGGAAAATTTCGGGAAGACCTGTATTTCCGGATTCGGGTGGTCCAGATTGCTTTACCTCCCCTACGGGAGCGTCCAGAAGATATCCCAATCTTGGCAGATCATTTTCGGCGGGAATATGCCAAGGAGAATGGAAAAGGGGATTTACGATTTTCGTCCGGAGCGATGCAAATGCTGCGTGCCTATCGCTGGCCTGGAAATGTCCGTGAGCTACGCACGGCGGTGGAGCATGGGGTGGTGTTGTCGAGGGGGCCGGAGATTGAGGTTAAGGACCTCCCAGATTCGGTCCGGGCAGGGGGCCGTGGGGCCGAGGGAATCCATCCAAAGGCCGGGGCGGTCAGATTGGAGGATTTGGAACAACAGGCTATTGCGGCGGCATTGCAAAAGACCGGTGACAATATCACGGAAGCCGCCAAACTCTTGGGGATCAGCCGCCGCACTCTTCATCGCAAGCTGGCAGATCCCAAAACAATAAAATCATGAGTAGTTTGCAAGATTGGGTTTACAATGTGGAAGCCGGGCCGATTCGCGGTTGGTTGGTTCGCATTGCGCTTTTTCTGCTGATTGTGGGCTTGGCTGCCTGGATGGGGATTCGGGAGTTTAATGGCCTACGAACTCCTGAAGCTATGGATGTGGCCCAGCAGGCCCGTCAAATTGCTGAGGGAAAGGGTTTTACCACGCTGCTTATCCGACCGCTGGCACTGTGGCAGGTTCGATCCAATTTGGGCGCCACGGCTCCTCCTCTCACCGCTTTCCCGGAAACCCTGACGCCTCCATTGTACCCTGTAATTCTGGCAGCCTGTTTCAAAGTCGGGATCGTGACGAAGCTAATTGCTTTTGATCTGTCGGCTGAGGCCCTTAAGGGTTTTCGTGTTTTCCCCCCAGACATGGTGGTTCTGGTGCTTCAACTCACCCTGCTTGTGGCGTCAGCCTTTGTGGTTTATGGCTGGGCCCAGCGGCAATTTGATGTGGGCACTGGCGTTCTGGCGGTCGCCTTCTTTTTGGGAAGTTCACCTCTTTGGACTCAGGCCGTTTCCGGCGGAGTGGCGCTCTTGGTTGTCTTTTTGTATGCGATGGCAGGATGGTTTTATTGTCTGGGAATCTCGAGCCCGGACGAGGAGGAGGATGCCCCTGCAGGACGACCTTCTACCTGGATCTTGCTCTTTGGGGCGGGACTATGTTTGGGGGCCGCGGCCTTGGTTCAGGTAGTGCAGGTTTGGGCGCTGTTGGCGGCGCTCGTTCTTGCAGGAATCGGGCTGCGCCAAGGAAAGTGGGCGATGATTCTAGGGCTTCTGGTGGCTCTGGGGCTCTTTTTGGCATGGATGGTGAGGCTTTGGATGGTGACCAAAAATCCGATTGGTCTGAATTGGGCCTTCTTGCTGGCAGATTCGCCAAAATTTCCCGGCGATATGTTCTGGCGGACTTATTCCTTTGATATAGGGAAGACCGATCTTTGGCGGAGGGTAGGTGGGTCCATTCTGCGGGGATTTGCGGATCTGGTCGCGCAGGGCCCGGCCTTGTTTGGAAATGCGGTTGCAGGAACCTTGGCCTTGGTTGCCGGATTCCACGTTTTTCGCCGTTCCTCAGCAGCCGCCGGCAAGAATCTTTGGGGAGGAGTGGCCTTGGCGCTGTTGGTGGCGGCATCCTTTGTCCAGAGACCCAAAGAGTCGGAAGGGCATGGAATTCTTTTGGCGCTATTGCCCGCAGTATGCGTTTATGGGGCTGCGTATCTGTGGATTTTGATCGAAAGGTGGAAAATTCATCTCGAACTCGTTGGGAGGTTGGTGGCTATCGCCGTGGCGGGTTTGGCTTGTTGGCCAACTATGGCGCGTTTGGTTCTCCCGGAGCCTCCGCCGTTTGCTTATCCGCCAACCTACCCTCCGATTTTTCTTTTCATGCGTTCCTGGTTTGAGCCCGGGGAGTTGCAGGCCTCGGATCTCCCAGCGGCCATGGCATGGTATGCGGACCAACCCACGCTTTGGCTACCGTCGACCCGGGAAGATTTTTTAAAAATTCATGACCGGGTGTCACCGGTGTTTAGCATTTTGCTGACCCCGGCCAGTTCAGATACCCGCATGTACAGCCAGATGCTGGCGGAAAATTCCGAGTGGAGCGAGTGGGCGGATCTGATTCGTCGACAAAAACCCCCCGATCTGCCTCAAGCATTCGCCACTTCCTTGCCGCCCAATAACGACTATTTACTTTTATCTATTCAAAAAAGGTGGAACTAGTTGATGGGTAAGTTTCTAGTACTTAATTAGCTTTTTCGACATCCTACTTATTGGATAGATGTTAAACCAGCATATCAACATATAGTGTGTTTGGTTTGATCTGATTGCCCATTGGTTAAAATCGGCGGAATGGGAGAAGTCCTCCGCCTACGAGGTGTCCACTGGCACGCGTGTCTTTGTTTGACCCTATTGGTTGGGGGAGTTTTTAGCCCGAAAACCTTCGGACAAATTCAAGGTTCAGCTGGGCAAACCGACACAAAACCCTTCACAGCCTCCGTGGCTCTCCGCGAGGGGTATGATAGCAATCCTCTGACCCAGTCGTATCAAAGCACACAGGACATTCAGTCCTCCACCTATACCTCCATCCAGCCTTCTTTAGGTTACAATTATCTCGGTCTGCAGGCGGATATGGCTTTGCGGTATGATTTTTCGGGCACCTACTACCCGAGCATCAATCAGCAATACGACATCCAATACGCCCAGACTTTTACCGGGCGGTATACCTATGCAATTGATCCGCGAACTTCCGTCACCTTGGCCAATAACTTCGTTTACACCGAGCAACCCCTGGTGGCCCAATTTGTGCAGGCAGGCATTTCGCCCACCTTCAACACCAGTACCATTAACAACCTGGCCACGGTTCAGGGGGATTACCGCGTGACGGATCGTCTGTCGATGATTACCCGATGGAACAATACCCTCGTCTACTTGGGGGGCAGTTCTGCGAATAATAACTACATGAACAATGGGGCTTTTCAGCAGTTTCGCCTGGATTTTACTCCAGAGACAGTCGGGACCTTTAGCTTTGATTACCAACTCTACGATTACGATCTGGACAATACTTACCGGGACAACCAACAAGTTGCCTTCAGCCTGGGCGCGGATCACACCTTCTTGCCCACGCTTTTCTTTAGTGGAAGAGTGGGTCTCCAGCTCAACGACAACTTTGGACTCGCGGACAATGACTTTATCGTCGGGTCGGGCGGATTGGGCAGCGGGGAGCAGGAGATCGGGACCTTTCCCTTTGCCTCCATCACTGGAACCTGGAATTATGAGCAAAGAAGCTTTCTGTCAGCTGGTTTCTCCACGCAGATTCAGCAGTCCAATCAAGCCAATGCCTCCGACTCTGAGGCTTACACCTTGAATTTTAATTGGGACCACTACTTCACGGATAAATTTTCGGTAATTCAGAGCTTTTTTATCAATGTAGCCACATTTACACCGCAATTGGATCAAGGGCAGGCGTTGGCGGCTGGCCTGGGCTACCAGGGTAGCGGCACCCAGACCACCGTGAGCTACCAGTGTAAATTTGCCTACGAATTCCTGCCTTACCTTTCAGCGGAGTTGGGATGGTCCTACACCAGTTACGGTTCCTATTTTGATTTAAATAACGGGAACGGAGGCAGCTATACCCGCAACCAGGTGTATTTGGGGGTCCGCGGAACCTACTGATTGCGGAAACAGCCCTAGGGGCTACATTTAAAGAGGATGAACGACGCCAAGCCCTCTCCTCCCAGTTACGGCTACGGGTATGGATACGGGGCAGCTTCATCCAATGAAGCCTCCTTTCACGTCAACGACTTATGGCGGGTTATCAAAAACAGATGGCCCACGTCTGTCACCATTCTAGTTCTCGTGATGGGGACAGGTTTTGTTGTTACAAAACTGCAGCCCAAAATTTACGAGTCCTCCGCCGTGTTGCGGGTGGAAAAGGACAACAAGGATCTGCAGGTCTTTCAGGCAAGCTTTGAGGGGTTTGATCCGGTCTTTTTCCAGACCGAATTTGAGATGATCCAAAGTAAAAAAGTGCTCTATCCGGTGATTGAGAGACTGGGGATTGCGGCGCGCCTTTGCAGTGAAATGGAACTTCCTGAAGGTTCCATCACGGACGATCAAGCCTTCCAAATTTTCCGTAAAAGCAAGCTTCAGGTGCAACCTTTCCGGAATACCAAGCTTATCGAGGTTGTCTGTCAAAGCACCAAGCCGGACGAAGCCGCCTTGTTTGCCAACACCATCGCCGATTCCTATGAAGAAGTCCGCCGCGCTGAGATCACCGGCCGGAGTGACGCGGGCTTGAAAGCCCTATCCAGCGAGGTGGATCGCCAGAAGGAAATTGTCTCCGCTGCAGCCGCGCAAGTGGAAAAGCTCCGCAAAGACCTGAAGATTGACGAACTTCCGGGATCCACGGCCCAGGTTCAATCCACCACTTTGGGAGACCAGGAAATTCAAAGAAAAGAGTCACAGCTGAGCGAGCTTCGGGCGGACATGATATCCCGGAAAGTTCGCCTGGAGAAGGTGGCTGACCTGAGCATCGAACAGCTTGAGTCCACGCTGCCGGCCCTGAATCTGGAGGACCCCACCACGGCCTCCACGAAGCAACAGTATTTGCAGGCTCTCCAAAATGTGGCGCAGATGCAGAAACAGGGTTATGGGAAAAAACATCCGGAAATGCAGGGGGCCATCAAGGTGGTTGCCGAGAGGCGGGATCAACTTAACAAGCTGGTGGCCGGAGTCCGGCGAGCCCTGGAAATCGACCTTAAGGTCGCTCAAGCCAAGGTGGAGGCTTTAGAGAAGGAGGTTCAAGATTTGAGGGAAAAACTTAGAGAGGATCGTACGGATCGCCTGGCTCCTTATAATGAGGCCCGGCGGGACTTGGAGACCCAGAGCCAATTGTTGGATGTGCTGACTTCGCGCTATCGGCAGCAAGCTGTGGAATCAAAGATTGAAACCCGCCCCGTCCAGATCGTGAACCGCGCTGAGCCTTCCGTTCGCCCGGTTAAACCCAACCTCAAGCTCAATTTGGCCCTGAGCATGGTGGTGGGGCTGGTTTTGGGGCTGAGCTTGGCCTTCTTCATTGAATATCTCGACACGAGCATCAAGACGATGGACGACGTGGAGCGCTATTTGGGTTTAAGCGTGCTCGCCGTGATCCCGAAAGGGGCCAAATTTCTCACCCTAGACGAACCGAACTCAAGGTTCGCCGAAGGGTATCGGATTTTGTGCGCCAAGCTCAACCTGACCGGGGCGCGAGAGTCTGCCCGCTCGATCACGGTTTTGAGCGGTGGGCCCGGAGAAGGTAAATCGACAACAGCTTTTAACCTGGCTTGGGTCTGTGCCCAAAGTGGCATGAAAGTTCTCATGATTGATGCAGATATTCGGCGCCCGTCCGCCCACACTGCGGCCGGCGTGGAAAATACCCTGGGGCTGGGTGAGTTCCTTGCCGGACAAGCTTCCTTGGACGAGCTGATTCAAGACAGTGGCACACCGAACATGGAGATTCTGACGGCAGGAAGTCTGGGTCCCGAGGATCTAGGGGGATTCAGCCGGGCTCGCTTTGGGTCCCTCTTGGAAATCTGCCGGCCTAATTATGATGTGATCGTCGTGGATTCTCCGCCAGTTCTCGGGATCAGTGATGCTTCCGTCATAAGTCAGGAAGTGGATGTTACGCTCCTGCTGATCCAGCATCGTCGTTATCCTCGGAATGTGTCCCAGCGCGCGAAGCGGGTGATCGATGAGGTTGGGGGGAAGCTTTTCGGAGTGATCCTGAATAACGTCAATATCAAAACCGACGACAACTATTATTACTACGCGGGCTACTCCAGCTCTTACTACGGCTATCGCAAACGGACTCCCCGGGCGCGGGCTCCTAAGAGTGCTTCTGGTTCAGGGGCGGTAGCTACGGACGTCACTTCGGGGCTCTCGTATGAGGAAACCCCTGAGGCCGAAGCCGGGGAGTCGCCGACTCCTGAAGCTTCGCCTTATCGAAGGCCTTCCCCGAGTGATTCAGACGATCGTTTTTAGTATGCGTGTTTTCTCTCGGATGTTTGTTTTATGGGCTGGCCTTCTCTTCTCGGCTGGCTCGCTAGTGGCTCAAAGCCTGAACTTGGGCAGTGGAAGCGACTCTGCCTTTAGATCAGCCCCGACTTCTGAGGTTGCGGCGGATCCGATGGGGGGAAACCCTGGGGGTACAGGAGGGTCTGCAGGCCTGGCAGCCATTGATATTAGCGATCTTTTGAGAGGAGGGGATACTCTGATCATCCGCTTGACTGGGGTCCCCCAGGCCGATCAGGGGATCTTCGAGGTAAAAGTGGATGAAAGCGGAAAGGTTTCCATGCCTTACATCGGAAACGTAACCGCAGCTAACCTTACAACCGTCCAGCTGAAAAAGGCAATCGAGGACAACTACATTCAGCAGGAAATCTTCACGAATCCGAACGTTACAGTGGATCTTAAGGAGCAGCGCTTTGTGGATGTCACTGGGGAGGTTCGGATGCCCCAGCGGGTCCCCTACACAAAGGATTTGACGGCCTTGGGGGCGGTAGCTGCCTGCGGAGGTTTCACCGATTTCGCCAACCGGCGGAATGTAAAGTTAACCCAAAGCGGGGTGACTCGAGTATTCAACGCCAAGGAAATTCAGGTCGACCCCAGCCGGGATATCCGACTACTTCCCAACGATAAAATTCACGTGGACAGGAGCATCTTCTGACCCCGCGGATTGGTCTTTTTGGGGGATCCTTTGACCCTTTTCATCTCGGCCACTTTCTGATTGCTCGAACTGCCTTGGAAAAATTCAAACTCGATGAAGTCCATTTCATTCCATGCCGTCACTCACCCCTGAAAACCCAAAAACCGGTGGCAGGAGACTTAGCCCGGCTCAGGATGTTGCGAAGAGGATTACGGGGGCAGGCATGGGCCAAGGTTTCGGACTGGGAAATCCGCCGAAAACAGATTTCCTACACCGTAGACACCATCAAGGCCTGGGTCCGGCGATATCCCCGCGCCGCTTTTTTCTGGATCATGGGGTCTGACCAGTGGATGGCTTTGGCTTTTTGGAAGGAACCTCAAGAACTTCGCCGAAGTTTGCACTTCCTTGTCTTTCCCCGTCCTGAAAAACCCCGAGTCCGGCGGGGATTTTGGATGAGGGAAATTCCCCTGCGTCTTGACGTTTCGGCTACCGATATACGGATGCGACTGCGCAAAAAGCTTCCCATTCAAGGTCTCGTTTTGCCCGGGGTGGAGCAAATGATTCTGCGGAAACGGTGGTACCGGTGAATCTTGAGGGCGGGGCATTGGCGCGGCGCTGCCGGGACTTGGCCGACAACAAAAAGGCGGTGGATCCGGTCTTGCTTGATCTTCAGGAGGTTGGAGGTCCGAGCGAATATTTTCTGATTGTGTCCGGCGAAAGTGAGCCGCATCTCAAGGCCATTGCCGGAGAAGTGGAGCGGGGGGTCCGTGAGGAAGCAGGACGAAAACCCTTTCGGGTTTCTGGCAACTCGGCCAGCCAATGGATGATCCTGGATTATGGGGATGTGCTGGTTCACATCATGCATACCCAAAAAAGGAAATTTTACCGACTCGAAGACCTTTGGAGTGATGCTGTCCGTTTGGACGTCTAGCAAATCACATCTCCTCAAGGGTGGAAATTCCAAGAAGCGATAGCCCCTCTTTTAGGATGTCCCCGGTCAACCCGACCAGGGTCAGACGGGAATCTCTGAGCGCGGGTAGCTGGAGAACTGGACAGACTTCAAAAAATCGATGGTATTGGGCGGCCAGTTCGTAGAGGTAGCCGCAGAGGTGATGGGGCTTGCGGTCGCTGGCGGCCAGTTCGACCGCATCGCCAAAACGCAGGAGCAACCGAGCCAAAACCTCCTCTTCGGGTTGTGATAGTTTTACGGGTGAGTTGGGCGGGCGGGTCGCGCCTGCTTTACGCAGAATGGAGCGGGTTCGCACGTAGCCATTTAAAATATAGGGAGCGGTATTACCATCGAAGGCGAGAAGCTTTTCCCAGGTAAAGACGTAGTCGAGGTTTCGGTTGGGAAGTTGGTCGGCGTACTTGAGACTGGCGATGCCGAGGAGTTCCGCCTTGGATTCCAGATCCGCAGGGGGCAGGTCGGGTCGTTTGGCTTTTAAAATGGCCGCTGCCCTTTCCCGGGCTTCGTTAAGCAGATCGATCAGCTTCAGGGGGGTTCCGTCACGGCTTTTGAGAGGTTTGCGGTCTGGGCCCAGAATGCTGCCAAACCAAACATGCTCCAAGTGGGCCTGACAGCCAGCTCGTTCGGCTGTATTGAACAGCCAGCGGAAGTGGAGTTGCTGGCGGGAGTCGGTGACGTAAAGAATCCGATCCGCCCGAAGCTCCTTGGTGCGATATTGGATGGCGGCCAGATCGGTGGTGGCATACAAAAAGGCCCCGTCTGACTTTCGAATCAGGTAGGGTTCCTCGGAAATGGCAGGGTTTCGAACCACGACGGCCCCTTGGCTAATCTCGGCAATCTTTTGGTCCAACAGCTCCTGCACGACCGTGGGGAGATCTTCATGGTAGGCGCTTTCCCCGCGAACCGCATCAAAAGTTACCCCTAGTCTTTCGTAAATATTACGGAAGTGTTCGGCGGACTTTTCGCAAAACAACCGCCAGTCTTGAAGCCGTTCGGGGTCGCCGTTTTGAAGGGCGGCCAACTCCGCCCTGGCTTGGTCCATCTTGTCGGGGTCCGACTCGGCCTCTTGGTGGCCTTTTTTATAAAACTCCTCCAACTGGTCGATCGCACGGGCTGCTTCAATCGGAGGCCGCCCCGCGGCCCGGTACGCGAGCAGGAGTTTTCCAAACTGTGTTCCCCAATCTCCAAGGTGATTGACCCGCGTAACCTGATGGCCCAACCGCTGCAGTATCCTTGCAAGGCTATCCCCCAAAAGGGTTGAGCGGATGTGGCCCACATGCATCGCTTTGGCGATGTTGGGAGAGCTGAAATCCATGACGATGTTCTCCGGTTGGCTCACTTTGGGAATTCCGAGTCGAGGATCCGCCCGGAGGGCATCCACCGCCCGCCCCACCGCGTCGGCACCGACCCGGTAATTGACGAACCCGGCCCCAGCGACGGCAGGTTTTTCCCACCCTTCAGGGGGAAGACACTCAAGGGCGAGCCGATTGGCGAGTTCGCGGGGATTCTGGCGGGTGGCTTTAGCTGCCACCATGGCGAGATGGGTCTGAAAATGTCCGTGGCGCTCGTCCGCGCAGGGTCTCACCCAGGTTTCAGGCGAAAGATCCGGGAAATTTTGATTTGCCCAGGCGGCAACTCGCTCCTCCAGTTCAATCCTGAGGGACATTAGGAGTTCCGGAAAAGGGCAAGAATCTCAGCGGGCTCCTTCGCGGCCATAATCTTGGTTTTGACACCACGCCGATTAAAAAATTTTGCCACGGCGGCCAGAGTCTGAAGATGGACCTGCGCTTGGTTGGCTGGCGCCAAAATCAGAAAAAAAAGTTTCACGGGTTTCCCGTCGACCGCCTCGCAATCCACTCCACTTGGGCAACGGGCAAAAAGGGTAACCGACTCCTTGAGTTGGGGCAAAGAGGCATGGGGCAGGGCAAACCCACCTCCCATTGCGGTAGTCATTTTATCTTCGCGAAGCTGAAGAGC
>CAZWQT010000025.1:10583-17946 GCA_964635945.1 uncultured Akkermansia sp.
CAAGTCAATCAAAAGGGTGGTCAAAGGCATGGGTTGGAAAAAGGACCAGATCAACCCGGTGGCCAGCATGAGATTGGCTAAAGCAATGATGGTAAGGGAAAATATCCGCCCGTAAGCCAAAAAGTCGGGTTGGCGGGTCCGTAAAAGGTCCAGAGTAAAGGCGTAATGGTATCCCCAAACCGCGCCCCATAGTCCTAAAAAGGCTAACTGGTAATCTAACAGTCGAGGCCAGGCCTGGAGACCAGCTAGCCAGAGGACCGCTGCCAGGAGCGGATAAAGAGGCACGATGTACGGTGCAAGGGTAATCCACGGAGAGGTCCGATCAGAAACCACCTTACCGCCCTTTTCGGCCACTTGGAGAGAGTGAACCCTTCCGCCGCTCAGCCAAACCGCGAGGGCATGGGAAAGTTCGTGTCCCAGCACATAGATGCCCCGGGGTCGGGGAAGAAATAAATAGGCCAAACCGGAGCCCAACCATCCAATGCCGAAACAGGCGGCTGCCCACCAGGGAAAGGAGGGAGTCGCCGCGGCGGCGCGGAGGAGCTGGGCGAAACAGGCCCCGGTGGCCCAGACCCCAGGCCATAAGGCCAAGGCCACAATCAGGCGGAGCCAGTTCATGAGTTGACGGAAGGCCGGGGTTTCCGGCATGATTTTACCTTATGGCTAATACCGCTTCTGCCGCCAAACAGGCCCGTGCTGCGCTCCGACGCCGTGAGGTGAACCGGGTCCTCTTGCAGGCCGCCCGCAGCGCACAAAAGAAAGTCGTTTCCCTGATTGAGGCAGGGAAAAAGGAGGAGGCTGCCAAGCATTTTCCGGAACTGCAAAAGCGGTTGGACCGGGCCGCAAAAGGAAAAGCCATTCATCGCAATCGTTCGGCCCGCATTAAGTCCCGCATCGCTCATTTGCTCCGCTAGTTTGCTTCGCCCGCGCCGAGGAGACGGGTCGATCGGATCCACGCCAAAGACCCAAAATATTCCTTCGCGCGATTGGCCACGATCAAGGCTTGTTCCTCCGTGGCCCAAAGGCCAAACACGGTAGAGCCACTTCCGCTCATCCGAGCCACCAAGACCCCTTCCTGGCGGTTTAGCCAACGTCGGGCCGCCCGAATCCAGAGGTACTTTTGCTCGACCGCCGGCTCTAGGTCGTTGCGGGGGCGGAGTTCATAGTTTTCACCGGAAGTAAGTCGCAAACGGGTTGAGACACCCTCGTCCCCGGGTTGCCGGTGGGAGGCATACCGCGCGTAGGCTTCGGCCGTGGGGGAGCCAAAACCAGGATGCACCAAGACCGCCCATGGCAGCATCGTGAGCGGAATCGGCTCAAGGACTTCTCCTCGTCCGGTGCCCCGTGCGGGACTGGATTGCAAAAAGAAGGGCACATCGCTGCCCAGCTGGGCCCCAATTTTCAGTAAATCTGACTCCTGGACCTTTAAGGACCAAAACCTTTGCAGAAGTCGAAGTGCCGCCGCGGCGTCGCTGCTGCCACCACCTAAGCCCGCCCCTTGGGGGATCTCTTTCTTAAGCCGGAGGCGTGCTCCTTTGGCTGTTTTTGAGAATACCTGCAACGCGTGGGCCGCGCGGAGCACCAGGTTATCCGGTCCCGCGGTAAGGGTTTTATCGCCCTCGATCTCCAGGCTTAGGTTGCCATCGCCAGAAGGGCCGACAGAGAGAAGATCGGCCACCTCGGTTCGGACAAAGAGGGTGTCGATGGGGTGGAACCCATCCGGGCGGCGGGAGCCTAACCTTAGATCCAGATTGATCTTGGCGTGGGCGCGGATTGTCAGATCGGCCATATACCGATTCAATGGGGAAGATGACTGCGGATCAAATCATCCTCGCGCTGGATGTGGACACCATGGACGAGGCTCTCGGTTGGGCCCGGCGGCTGAAAGGCCGTGTGGGGACGTGCAAAGTTGGCTTGCAGCTTTATTTGCGGGACGGTCCTGCCGTGTTGCGTGGCCTGGCGGCATTGGAAATACCGGTTTTTTTGGATCTTAAGTTCCACGATATCCCCAACACTGTGGCCGAGGCCGTGGCTGCCGTGGCGGCCTGGCAACCGCGCTTTCTGACCCTACATGCTTCCGGCGGACGGGAGATGATGGAAGCTGCCCGGGCCAAGGCCTCTCCAAACACTTGTCTTTTGGGTGTCACCGTGCTCACAAGCCTCGCCGAAGACGCGGTTCGGGAGCTGGGATGGGGGGAGGGACCTCAGCGAACCGTCGAAAGACTTTCCTCCCTTGCAAAGGCTGCCGGCCTTCAGGGAGTGGTCTGCAGTCCTCATGAGGCCAATGCGGAACGCGCACGCTGGGGCGAGGAGGGGGAAGTCGTGACCCCGGGCGTTCGGCCTCCCGGGGCGGAGCGGGGTGACCAGAGCCGTGTATTGAGCCCCGGGGAAGCCATCGCAGCAGGGGCTTCGCGGATTGTCGTGGGGCGGCCTGTGTTACGGGCCACGCAGCCTGAGGCGGTGTTGGATCAAATCTTGGCGACCTGAATCCTGCTTTGCGGATTACATCGAAAACCGGGGTCCCAGATAAAGACCACGGGCGATGGGGTCATTGATCAGGAAGTCGGCCGTGCCTTCGCTCTCCACCTTTCCTTCGCAAATCAGGTAGGCGCGATCCACGATGGAGAGAGTTTCGCGGACATTGTGGTCGGTAATGAGGACACCGATTCCCTTGCGCCGCATGGTCAGGATAATCTGCTGGATATCATAGACGGCGAGGGGATCCACCCCGCTGAACGGCTCGTCGAGAAGTAAAACGCTAGGCCGGGTGACCAGACACCGGGCAATGGCCAGACGCCGCTTTTCCCCGCCGGAGAGCTGAATCGCGCGGCTTTGCACAAGATTATCCAGTCCCAGTTCGACCAGAAGCTCGTGGCAACGCTCCTTACGCTCCTGGTCCGTGATGGGAAGGGTCTCGAGGATCGCGAGGAGATTTTCTTCCACAGTCAGACGGCGAAAAATAGATTCCTCCTGCGGCAGGTAGCCAATTCCCCGGCGGGCCCGGCGATACATCGGCATGCCGGTGACATCCTCCCCCGCCAATTGCACACTTCCATTCGTTGGGCGGACCAGGCCTACGAGCATGTAAAAGCTGGTGGTTTTCCCGGCGCCGTTGGGACCCAGGAGACCCACCACTTCGCCGGCCCGTACACCCAGGTCAACCCCGTTGACCACATTTCGGTCGCCGTAACGTTTGACGAGGCCCTGGCATGACAAGAGAGGGTCTCCCGTCACCGGGGGACGGGGGGCAGAACGTTCTGATGTCGCTTGGTTCAGGGTTTTTGCAGCATCACCCGGCTGGCGCCCTCCGTGAGCATTTTATCCTCTTCCGGGTAGAGAATAATTTTATCTGCAAAGACGGTCTTATCTGTGGAAACGGCTTTGGGTTGCCGGGTGACCTTCAGCAGGGTGAGCTTTTTCTCCTTCATATTATAAACAGCCTTCTCGCTCCATGTTTCCGACGAGCCATCCTTCCGTTTGATGACAACATCCTCGCGCGCCTCCACATCCTGAACCGAATCGTCATCGGCAAAAAATACCGTCATTTCCTTGGAGGTCATCACGAAGCGGGGCTCTTCAACTTTGACGTTGCCCCGAAAAAGACCCTGCTTGGCGCCTTTGGTTTTACTGAGATTTAAATCCAGACTATCGCTGGTGATCACGGTCTGGCCGCCGCCCGGGGTGGGAGATGAGGCCGGGGCCTCGGCGTGGGCAACCCCAGCCCAGGAAAGGAGAGCGAGAAATAATAAATTCATTCGGAGGAATTGCTTAGGACCACGCGTACGCGTGTGTAGAGAGTGCCGGAGGAATCGGCCACATTCCAGTCAATGCCGTTGGCCGAAATAAGCAAGGTGGGTCTTTTAACGAGAATTCCCGAGTCGGAAGTAAGCTTGTTTTCTTTGCGCCAGAAGTCGCTCCGGGTGGCCGTGATGGTGGTTTCGGCCTTGCCGGAAGAGTTGTACAACTCGACGTTGAGATCTTCAATTTTAAGCTGGTTGGGGCTGACCACGGTGGCGCGCTTTCCCTTCACGAGGGCTGTCTGGCGACCGGAGGAGTCGGTTTGAGGGAGAGCGAAGTTTTGAATCACCGAGCCAATGGGGAACTCGGGGCCATTCCCAGCGCACACAGTCATGGCCGCAATGAAGAATAAGACGATCCTAAGAAATGGCATAAAGAATCCGATTAATTTGGCGCAGGAGTTTTTCGGCTTGGTTGAGGGGAAGCATGCTGGCCCGATCAGATAGGGCCTGGGCGGGATTCGGGTGGGCCTCCAGAAATAGGCCATCGATCCCCGCCGCGGCGGCGGCCCGGGCAAGAGCTGGAATGAAGCGACGGTCGCCGGATGTGACTTTGCCGCCTGTGGGACGCTGGACCGAGTGGGTGGCGTCAAAAATTACCCGGTGACCCCGATTGCGCATCGTGACGAGACCCCGCATGTCGACGACCAGATCCCCTTGGCCGAAGGTAGTACCCCTTTCGGTGATCCAAGCTCGGCGGCACCCACCTTTTTTGAGTTTCTCCATGACTGCGTCGACCGCTTCCGGGGCTAGGAATTGGCCCTTCTTGACGTTGACGGAGCGGCGTGTCCGGGCGGCGGCGAGAAGAAGGTCGGTCTGGCGGCAAAGGAAAGCAGGAATCTGCAGGATATCCACCACCCGGGCCGCCTGTCGTGCTTCTTCGGGAGAATGAACATCTGTGAGGATAGGAACCTTCAGAATCCTTTTGATGGCGGCAAGCTCCTTGAGGCCTTGATGGAATCCCGGACCTCGGGGAGAGGAGAAGGAGGTCCGGTTGGCCTTGTCGTAACTGGCCTTAAAGACGTAGTCCCAGCCCAAGGTCTGGCAGAGATCGCGAAGGGTCTCTCCCACCAAAAGAGAAGTTTTTCGCGACTCGAGGACGCACGGGCCCCCAATCAGAAGAAAGCGGGAGCTAGGATTTTTGAGCATGGGTGCGGGCGGCCTGGGCAAAACCGCGGAAAAGAGGATGAGGGACATCCGGCTTGGAGCGGAATTCTGGGTGGAACTGGCAGGCCACGTACCAAGGATGGCCGGGAATCTCGATAAGTTCGACCAGATTTCCCTTGGGGTAGATCCCGCTGATCCGTAAACCTGCCTTCTCCAAGGCGCCCCGATGGGTGTTGTTGAATTCGTAACGGTGCCGGTGGCGTTCCCTGATCTCCGGAGCCCCATAGGCCTTTTGAGCGAGGGAGCCGGAAGCCAGTTGGCAGGCGTAGTTTCCAAGGCGCATGGTGGCCCCCTTGTCCCCATTGACGTCTTGGCCTGGGAGGAGGGTAATCACTGGCTCTGGTGTGGCTGGGTCAAATTCCGAACTATGGGCCTTCTTGAGTCCGGCCACGTCCCGCGCAAATTCGATCACCGCCACCTGCATGCCCAGACACAATCCCAAATAGGGGATTTTATGCTCCCGGGCGTAGCGGGCGGCGGAGATTTTTCCCTCAATACCGCGCTCACCAAAGCCGCCAGGGACGAGGACACCGTCCACACCTTCGAGCAAGGCCTCCGTCCCGCGCTTTTCAATCTCCTCTGCGTCGACCCGCAGGAGTTCCACCCCGGTATCCTCCGCCGAGGCAGCGTGGAAAAGGGCCTCCGTGACGCTTTTGTAGGCATCTGGAACGCCAAGATATTTTCCAACCATGGCAATCCGGGCGCGATGCTTGGGGTGGATCATTCGTCCCACCATTTGTTCCCATTCGCGGAGATCCGCGGGAGGGGCTTTGAGTTGGAGGTGAGCCAAAACAAGCTCATCCAGGCGCTCCCGGTGAAGCATGAGGGGTACCTCGTAAATGGTGTGTTTGACATCCTGCTCTTCGATCACTGCCTCCACCGGGACGTTGCAAAAACTGGAAATCTTCTGCCGCGTCTCGCGGTCGACAGGGTGTTCGCTGCGGCAGACCAAAATCTGGGGCTGAATGCCGATCTCGCGGAGCTTGGCGACGCTTTGCTGGGTCGGTTTGGATTTCAACTCTCCCGCGGCCTTGATAAAGGGAACGAGGGTGACGTGGATGAAGAGGCAGTGGCCGGGTCCGGTTTCCAGCGAGAACTGGCGTAGTGCCTCGAGAAAAGGCAGTCCCTCAATATCTCCTGTTGTGCCGCCGATTTCGGTGATGAGGACATCACAGTCCTCATTCTGCCCCATATGGCGAAGCCGATTCTTAATCTCATCGGTGACATGGGGAATGACCTGGACCGTTTTGCCAAGGTAGTCCCCACGGCGTTCCTTGCGCAGGACCTCTTCGTAGACCTGGCCCGCGGTCAGGTTGTGGCGGCGGGTGAGCCGGCAGGAGGTGAAGCGCTCATAGTGTCCGAGGTCAAGATCGGTCTCCGCCCCGTCTTCCAGAACGTAAACCTCCCCGTGCTGGTAGGGGCTCATGGTGCCTGGATCGACATTGAGATAGGGGTCAAACTTCATGAGAGCCACCTTGAGCCCCCGCCGCTCCAACAGGGTGCCTAAGGCGGCCGCGGTGAGCCCTTTGCCTAGAGAGCTGATGACCCCGCCAGTGATAAAAATATATTTCATTTGGGGATACCTGCGGCGCGTTCGGCCAGGGCCCGTTCCGCGCGTGTCACGTCCCCCGGCGTGTCCACACCAACGGAAAGGAAGGTAAGCGGAACCACTTGAACAGCAATCCCGTTCTCCAAGGCCCGGAGTTGTTCCAGTCGTTCCCGCTGTTCGCCTGGACTTGGGGGGAGGGAGATAAACTGTTGGAGGGTGGCGGCCTGATAAGCGTAAAGGCCCATGTGAAGGTGTTTCCAGTGGGCTGACTCCCCCGGAGGAATGGACCGCTGAAACCCAAGGGCTTTTCCGGATTGATCCCAGCGCACTTTGACCCTATCGGAATTTTTGAGATCCAAGGGGTCAAGCAGAGGAGTCGCCACCGTGGCCATGCCAAAAAAGCGGTTCAGAGACTGGATCCATGAGTCCAGAAAATCCCCGGTGATTAAAGGCTCGTCCCCCTGAAGGTTAAGAATCCAGTCGGCTTGGGTTCCTTGGGTCGCCTCGGCGACTCGATCCGTTCCCGAAGGATGATCCGTCCGGGTCATTACCGCCTTGGCTCCGAACTGCTGGGCCGCTTGTGCGATGCGGTTATCATCAGTGGCGATGCGAATCTCTGAAATGAAGCGACTTTGTTTTGCCCCTTCCCAGACCCACTGAAGTAAGGGCTTGCCATAGATTAGAGCCAAAGGCTTTCCGGGGAAGCGGGTGGAGCCGTAACGGGCCGGGATGACGGCGATAATCTTCAGAGCACTCAGGGGCTGGCCCTCCTCTGCAGGATCCACGTGGCCGCGGATTCCCATGATGGAGCAACGAAGGTGGCGGTCCGGGCCGCGGATTCCCTTTCGTC
>CAZWQT010000026.1:0-17002 GCA_964635945.1 uncultured Akkermansia sp.
ATTAAGCTTTCGGTGTTTTGGACGCGTCGGACTTTTTGTCGGCGTCGTCGATCGCAGTCTTCATCTCTTTTTCAAAGTCCTGCTTGGCGCGGGAAAATTCCCCAAGACTGCGACCGATCGAGCGGGCCAGTTCGGGCAGTTTTTTAGCCCCGAAAAGAAGAATAATGACCAGGACGATCCAGAACCATTCCGAGCCTTGGGGAAGGCCGAAGGCGAAGGGAAGGGGAAGAATCACGACCCAATATTAAGGCCTGGGAGGCCTGACGCAAGAGTTGTTCGATTACGTTTAGGTTTACGCTTACGAAAAAATCAAAGCCCTAGGGCTTTGCGGGCGGCGTCGAGGGTGGGGGCAATCGGGGTGGGGGGCTTGGGCATAACGCTGAGAGCGGTGTCCGGATCTTTCAGGCCATGGCCGGTTAGGGTCATGGTCACCAGACTGCCTTTGGGGATCCAGCCGGCGGCGAGTGATTTTTTCAAGCCGGCCACGGGGGCGGCGCAGGCAGGTTCGACGAAAATGCCCTCGGTTTTAGCCAGCAACTGGTAGGCCTCCAAAATCTCTGCATCGGTCACCTTGTCTATCCGGCCGTTCGACTCCTTGGCGGCGGCGAGGGCGCCGGGCCCGCTGGCGGGGTTTCCGATCCGGATGGCGGTGGCCACAGTCTGAGGATCCTTGACCACATGGCCGTCGACCAACGGCGCGGCTCCGGCCGCCTGCCAGCCGAACATGCGCGGACGCGGTCCCTTGGGCAGAGCCTCGACAAACCCTTTCCAATACGCGGTGATGTTGCCGGCGTTGCCGACTGGGAGGAAATGGAAGTCGGGGGTTTTGCCGAGGGTATCCAGAATCTCAAAGGCGGCGGTCTTCTGTCCCTCAATCCGGACGGGGTTGATGGAGTTGACGACCTCCACTCCGGGCAGGTCGCCCATTTGGCGGATCAGGTTGAGGGCATCGTCGAAATTTCCATCGATCGGCAGGAGTTTGGAGCCGTGCATGAGGGCCTGGGTCAGTTTGCCGAGGGCGATCTTGCCGGCCGGGATGATCACGGCGGAGCTGATGCCCGCACGGGCGGCGTAGGCGGAGGCCGAGGCAGAGGTGTTGCCGGTGCTGGCGCAGATGACAAGTTTGGCCCCTTTGGCGACGGCATGGGTCACCGCCATGGTCATGCCGCGGTCTTTAAAGGAGGCTGTGGGGTTGAGCCCCTCGTATTTTAGCCGCAGATCGATGTCCCCGTTCAGGGCAGAGGCCAGGCGGGGTGCGGTGAGGAGGGGGGTGTTGCCCTCCAGAAGAGTGATGACCCTGGCACTGGCCGGCAGAGGAAGCCGGGCTCGGTATTTTTCGATGACCCCGGGCCAGCTCACGCCAGATCCTCGACCCGCAGGATCCGGGCAGGTGCACGGTTGAGAGGCAGCTTTTGCACGGTGGTCACGGCCTTTTGCAAAGCGGACTCCTTGGCTGATTCCAGCAGGAAGACGAGGGGAACCGAATCCGCCCCGTGTCCTTCCGGTTGAAGAACCGAGGAAATCCCGATCTTTTCCGCCCCAAAAATTCCGGCGATCTGGGCCAGGACCCCCGGCTGATCACGAACCTCAAAGCGGACGTAAAAGCGTCCGAGAGAGTCTCCCGGTTCGATCAAACGGATTTTGTCTCCCCCCGCCGGGAAAAGCGGACCCGGGGACTTGTCGCGGAGGTGGCGGGCCGCCTCGCCCAAATCGGCCAGCAGCGCGCTGGAGGTGGCATCGGGACCCGCCCCGCGACCGGTAAATTGCACGGGGCCGGAGAGGTTGCCGACCAGGCTGACCGCGTTGAAGACCCCGTGGACGGAGGCCATGGGGTGGCGGGCGGGGATGAGGGTGGGAGCGACGCGAACCTCCACGCGCTCGGCCCCGACCGGACGAACGACGGCCAAAAGCTTGATGGCGTAACCGAGTTGGCGGGCGAACGAGACGTCCGGGGAGGCGAGATTGCGGATTCCTTCCACGGGAATCCTGGCGAAGGGGGGAAGAAACCCGTAGGCCAGCAGGCAGAGGATGGAGGCTTTGTGAGCGGCATCGATGCCGTCCACGTCCAGCCGGTCGTCCGCCTCGGCGTAGCCAAGCTCCTTGGCCTGTTGCAGGGCGGGGGCAAAATCGGATCCCTCTTCGGCCATGCGGGAGAGGATGTAGTTGCAGGTTCCGTTGATGATTCCATGGAGGCCGAGAAGCTGGTTGGCGACCAGGCCCTCCCGGAGAGCCTTGAGGATGGGAATACCTCCGGCCACGCTGGCCTCGAAATAGATGGGGACACGGGCCTGTTGAGCCAAAGGAATCAACTCCTGCCCGCGTTCCGCTAAAAGGGCCTTATTGGCGGTGATGAAAGGCTTGCCGGCGGCGATGGCGGCTTGGGCGACGGCAAAAGATTCCTTCGTGCCGCCAAGAAGTTCGACGACGATCTGGACGGACGGGTTGGAGACGACGGACTTCCAATCGGACACGGGCTGCACGGAAAGGCCCTCCCGTTTTTTGGAGGGGTCGCGGACGGCGACTGCGCAGATCTCCAGGCTGACTCCCAGACGTTGCTGAAGCAGACGATTGGCATCGGCAAGATTCCGGACCAAACCGGAACCCACCGTGCCGCAACCGACCAAACCGATACCCACCTTGCCCATGGGGTGATTTCAGCGTCTTTGGGGGGTGGTTCGCAAGAGCAACTCCTTGTGAGCGTTGGTCTTTTGGGAGCAAAATCATGCGAAAGCCGGTTGCTTTTTCCCGCAAGGCCATGGAGCCTGTCAGAGTGAGAAATGTGTTCGCAGGGATCTTCTGTTTGATGTGTGCCGTGGGATCCTCCCTTCGCGCGGACGATGGCGACATGGACAAGGCCATCGACAAGGCGGTCGAAATTCTAGAGAAATACGCCAACGAAAAGAGTGACACGGCTCCAGCCGAGGCCTTTCAAAAAGCCAAGGGGCTGGCGATTCTCAATGTTTTCAAGGGTGGTTTCATTTTTTCCGGCTCCGGCGGCATTGGTCTCGTCACGGTAAAAATGAAAAACGGGAAGTGGTCACCGCCTTCGGCGATTTCTGCCGGTGGGTTTGGCGTGGGACTGCAGGCGGGAGGCTCGAACATCGACTACGTGATCCTGCTGAATACGGATGAGGCGGTGGAGCAGTTCTCCAAAGAAGGAAACTACCGCGGCGGGGTGGAGGCGGAGGGAACCGCCGGTTCGGAGGGGCGGAATTTGTCGGCTGGAATGGCGGGAATGTCGGCTCCCGTGACTTCGTACAGTTTTAGCGAGGGGTTATTTGGCGGGGTCTCCACCTCCAGTCTGGCCTTTGGGGTCGAGGATGACACCAACGAAGACTTCTACGGCGAGAAGCTGGAATCGAAGGATATTCTGGCAGGCAAAGTGAAAAAGGTACCCTCGGCGGCGCGAAAACTATGGAGAGCCCTGGAGGAGACGGACAAAAAAACCAAGGTCACCGCCGCCGAAGCCGCCGAAAAAAGCCAGAAGGGCAAAAACCAGAAATGAGCCGCGGGATCTCGGTGCACTATTTGGGACACTCCTGTTTCCTTTTCAACACAGCGAAGGCGAGGATTTTGGTCGACCCCTTTTTGACCGGGAATCCCATGGCCGCGACAACGGCAGACAAGGTGGCGGCTGACCTGATTCTGGTGTCCCACGGTCACGGAGATCACTACGGCGATGCGGTGGCGATCGCGAAGCGGACCGGTGCGGCGATCGTCGCCCCTTACGAACTGGCCCTCCATGCCGAGGCCCAGGGCGCCAAGGTGCATCCCATGGGCTGCGGGGGCGGAAAGGATTTTCCGTTCGGGCGGGTCCAACTAACCATCGCTCACCACACCTCCTCGGTCGATGAAGGCGGAAAGAGCGTTGCCATGGCCGCTCCGGTGGGTTTTTTGGTTCGGGCGGATGGCAAAACCATCTACTTTGCCGGGGATACGGCGCTGACCGTGGAGATGGAGCTACTCGGCAGGCGAAACAGGATCGACCTGGCGCTGTTGCCGATCGGCGACCACTTCACGATGGGTGCTTCCGATGCCGCCGAAGCCGTCCGCATGCTCAAGGCCAAGCGGGCCGTGCCGATGCATTATAACACCTTTGAGATGATCAAAATGGACCCGGGAATATTCAAAAAAGAGGCCGAGCAGCACGGATGCCAAGTGGACGTGCTGAAGCCGGGGGAGAACATCGAGCTGTAAAGACCGGCCGGCCGAATTTCTTTCTACTGGAGGGCCGCGCTCGGTCGCGTCCTTAACCAGCCCCGGCGGGATTAAATCTTCCCCAAGGCAGCCAGGAGCGTTCGCGCGCTGATCAGGATGAGAACGAATCCCACGATCCGCATCAGCACTTTGGCGGGTAGGATTTGACAGAGCTTGGCGGCAAAGGGGGCGGCGATGATGCCACCGAGAATCAGACCGGCGATGATCCTGAAGTTTTCCAGCTTCAGGAAAATGAAGAAGGTGATGGCTTGGCTTAGGGTGACAAAAAACTCTGCCAGATTGACCGACCCGATCACGTAACGAGGCTGGTGGCCCTTCGCCAACAGGGTGGATGTGACAATGGGTCCCCAACCACCTCCGCCCACGGCGTCGAGAAAGCCGCCGGCGGCGGCGAGGGGAACGGCCTTGGTGGCTTCGGTGCCAACCGCGATGGGCTTGTGGTTGGAGCGCCAAAGGATGTAGGCACCCATGAGGATCAGATAACCGCTGATCCATGGCTTAAATTTTTCCCCGGGGAAATTGGAAAGAATGTAGGCACCGGTGACACCGCCCATTACCCCCGGTACAGCAATTTCCCAAAAAAGGGCGCGATTGACGTTCTGATGGAAGAGGTGACTGATTCCACTGATACCCGTGGTGAAAATCTCGGACACTTTGACGCTGTAACTGATCATCGCCGGGGCCACTCCCAGGGTGAGCAGAAAAGTGGAGCAGGTGACGCCATAGGCCATCCCGAGGGCTCCATCGACCAACTGGCCCACGAGACCGACCAGCATGGCGGTGACAAGAATCGGCATAGGTCGAAACGTTATGGGAAAGCATCAGGCGGCGGAAGGATTATGACTGTCATTGTGCGGGCTCGCCCGCGCGGAGTAGGATGGCGCCATGAAGTCCTTGGAGGTTCTGAATCCTTACGATGGAAAAAGGGTGGGAGAAGTCGCGGTGCAGGACCGGGCGGAGGTGCAGAAGCGGATCGATCAGGCCGCCGGGGTGTTTGCCGACCGGGGCCGCTGGCTGAGTGTTCCGCAGCGGATCGGGATTCTTGAGAAATTCCAAAAGTTGCTCGAGGCCAACCAAGAGAAGCTGATCCAACAGTCCCTCGCCGAAGGGGGGAAGCCGCTTATCGACACCCAAGTGGAGATGGCCCGGGCCATCAACGGGGTACGCGTGGCGATCGAGGCCATCCCCCATCTGCACGGGCGCGAAATTCCCATGCGGCTGAACGCCGCCTCGATGAACCGGATGGCCTACACCTACCGAGAGCCCGGCGGGCTGGTTACGGCGATCAGCGCCTTTAACCACCCGATCAACCTGATCATCCACCAGGTCATCCCGGCGGTGGCCACGGGTTGTCCCGTGGTGGTGAAACCAGCCACCAAGACACCGCTTTCCTGTCTTACGATTGTGGAGTTGCTGCATCAGGCAGGTCTGCCCAAGGAGTGGTGCCAGGCCGTGGTCTGCGCCAACGCGGATGCGGAATTGCTGGTCACGGATCCGCGGCTGAGTTTCTTCAGCTTTATCGGGTCTGGCCGCGTGGGGTGGGCGCTGCGCTCGAAACTCGCCCCTGGTGCCAACTGTGCCTTGGAACACGGCGGGGTGGCTCCGGTCATCCTTGAGGCGGATGCCAATCTGGCCGATGCGCTTCCGTTGCTGGTGAAGGCCGGCTTTTACCATGCGGGGCAGGTCTGTGTGTCGGTGCAGAGAATTTATGCGCATCGCTCCATCGCGGAAGGTTTGGCCCAGCAAATCGCCGAAAAAGCCGCCAGGCTGGTGGTGGGGGATCCGGCCGATCCGAAAACCGAAATTGGGCCGCTGATTTCCCACGCCGAGAATGACCGGGTGGCGGCTTGGGTGGAGGAAGCAGTGAAGAAAGGGGCGAAGCTCCTTTGTGGAGGAAAGAAAATTTCCCCCAGCTGCTATGCACCCACGGTTCTCTGGAATCCGCCGGACGATGCGAAGGTTTCGTCTGACGAGGTGTTCGGGCCGGTGGTTTGCGTTTATCCCTTTGACAAACCGGAGGAGGCGGTGAAGCGGGCCAACGCGCTGCCGGTTTGTTTTCAGTCCGCCGTCTTCACCCGCGATATCGATCGGGCCTTCCACTACGTGCGCCAGTTGCAGGCCACGGCGGTCATGGTGAACGATCACACCGCGTTCCGGGTGGACTGGATGCCGTTTGGCGGAAGGATGCAGTCAGGGCTTGGGATGGGCGGAATTCCGCGGTCCATGGAGGATATGACCACGGAGAAGATGTTTGTGATCCGAATAACGAGCTAATCAGCCGACTTTTTCGGTGCCGCTGGACCCGCTTTTTTTGACCGCTGACCCCAAAGTGGATAAATTTAGGTAAGGCGACTTTTGGGGGCTTACCTAGCTCGACCGAAGGAGGCGGAGACCTTCAGGGCGATCCCCCCGCGAGCGGCAAATTCCCCGGTGATCGCAGCATGGCGGGGGGCAATGGCGCGGACGAGGTCGTCGAGGATCCGGTTGGTCACAGCTTCGGCAAAGGAACCGACGTTGCGGAAGGAGTGAAGGTATAATTTGAGGGACTTACTCTCCACGCAGCGACGGTTCGGGGTGTAGCGGATGGTGATGGTGGCGAAGTCCGGTTGACCGGTGACGGGACAGAGGGACGTGAACTCTGCGGTGGAAAAGGTGATCTCATAGGGGCGCGCGGGTTTGGGGTTGGGAAACGTTTCCAGACGGGCTTTGGACGGATGGTTGGGAACGGATGTCTTGGTGCCGAGAGCTCGTAAGGCCATCTCTTCACTCTAGCTCATCCGGTTTTTTGGAAAAGCCGGCGATTGGCGTGACAAGGACAGGAGAGCAGGACAAAAAACCTTTTATGGATCTTTGGATTTTGGCTTTGGGAATGGGAGTGGTGGCGTTTTTGTACTCCTCCGTGGGTCATGCCGGGGCCTCCGGCTATATTGCGGTGATGGCGCTGGCATCGGTGCCGGCAGCCCAAATCAAACCGATCGCCTTCGCCCTGAACATCACGGTTTCGATCCTGGCCTCTTGGAATTTTTACCGTGCGGGTCATTTGAATTCCCGATTATTGATTCCCTTGGTGATCGGATCGGTTCCTTTGGCCTTCCTCGGGGGTTACCTCAAGCTCCCCGTTCAGTGGTTCCAGATTCTGGTTGGCTTGATTCTTTGGTTCTCCGCTTCCCGGCTTTGGGTGAAGGCCGGAGAGGAAAAGGCGGGGCATCCCCCGGGAAAGGGATCATTGGTCGGAACAGGAGCGGGTCTGGGGCTGCTGGCCGGATTGACCGGGACGGGTGGGGGTATTTTTTTGACCCCTTGGATGCTTGCGCGTGGGTGGGCGGTGACCAAGACCGTGTCGGCTGTGTCGGCCGTTTTTATTTTCGCCAATTCGGTGGCCGGTTTGGCCGGGTATTTCACCGCCGCAAGGGAGTTTCCAAACTTTGGGCTCTGGCTTCTGGGGGTGGTGGCGGTCGCAGGCTGGTTTGGATCGCGGCTGGGCAGCCGGCGCTATCCGCCCGTTTTGATCCGACGCCTTTTGGCCGTGGTGCTTCTGATCGCGGGCGCGAAGCTGATCTTCATTCCATGAGGTGACGCAGGCACTCCCGGATGGCCGGGAGCAGGGGGGGCAGACACTCTGCGATCGCCTTGGGATTGCCCGGGAGATTGATGATGAGACTTTTTTCCGCCACCCCGGCGACCGCGCGGGAGAGAATGGAGGTGGGTGCCTTGGGGAAGGTGGTCCAGCGCTGCGCCTCCGCCAATCCCGGCAATTCCTTATCCAGAACGCCACGGGTGGCTTCCGGCGTCACATCCCGCGCCATCGGGCCGGTGCCGCCTGTGGTCAGGATTAGAGAGATGCCCTCCTTGATCCACTGCCGCAGGGTGGAACTGATTTTTTCTTTTTCATCCGGAACCATGGCGGAAGACCAGACGATCGGCTCTTTCCAGAGCGAGCTAAAAACTTTTTCCAGTTCCGGCCCGCCCAAGTCCTGATAGGTGCCGGCATGGGCGCGGTCGCTGACCGTCAGACGGGCGGCGCGAAGGGAATTCAGGACTTTTCCTTGGCCAGCAGCCGGATGTTCTGGATGGCCATGCCGCGATCCACACCCTTGAGCATGTCGTAGAGTGTCAGGGCGGCCACCGAGACGGCGGTGAGGGCCTCCATTTCCACCCCGGTGCGGGCATGCACGCGGACTTCAGCCTCGATCCGGATTCGGTCCCTTCCCGGGGTGAGCTCGACATGAATGGAATCGAGCGGCAAGGGATGACAAAGAGGGATCAGGGCGGAGGTCTGTTTGGCCGCCTGGATGCCAGCCAAACGGGCGGCGGTCAGCACATCGCCTTTGGGGGTTTTGCCGGCGCGCAGGAGCCGCAAAGTTGCCGGGGCACAGCGAATTTCGCCGGAAGCCACCGCCCGGCGATGCTGGGGGATTTTCGGGCTGACATCGACCATGCGGGCCCGGCCGCGGACATCGAGGTGGCTGAGTCGTTTCACGGGGAGATGGTGGGCAGAACCCTCGCCGGCGAGCGAGCCTGCTGTCCCGCGGGAATGCAGATCAGGCAGTCGGCGGTGGCGAGACAAGTCAGATCGGACGAGTCACTCCACGGCAGAGCCCGGGCACAATGGCGGCCCCGCACCTGCTCCATCCGCCCCGGCCACCAGGTTTCCCGGGTATCCGAACGGATCCCATCCGCGTCGAGCAGATCGGCCTCCAGAAGGCCGGCGGGGGACAGCCCGGCCCATCGTCTCAGAGCCCGTCGAACGAAAAGATGGTAACCGACAAAGTGGGAGAGGGGGTTTCCCGGAAGACCTAAAGCAACGATATCATTCTTTTGCGCCACAATCAGGGGTTTGCCCGGCTTGACCCGGACCCGTCGGGCGTGAATTTTAAAACCTAATTCTTCCAGAGCGGAGGCGGTATGGTCCTGATCTCCCACGCTGGAGGCCCCGCTCACCAGAAGAAGGTTGGGCCTGGTTGCGAGAGCCTCGCCGAGGTTGGTAAGGAAGGCAGACCTCTCGTCCCCGACCCTTTGATTCCAGATTATATCGGCGGGAAACGAAGCCAGCAGGGAGGCGAGGAGAGGGGAATTGCTGTCGAGGATTTGTCCGGGCCCAGGAAGTTGCCCAACGTCCACCAGTTCCTTTCCCGTGACGAGGTGAGCCACGCGGGCAAGGGAAGAAAGATGAAGTTCGGCAGCTCCTACCGAGGCCAACAAACCGATCGCCCCCGGGGAAATGACAGTGGGTGAGGCCAAGACCACGTCCCCTTGCCGGCATTGGGAGGCCCGCCCGCGGATCAACTGCGGCGACGGGCTTCTCAGAATCTCGACCGATCCATCCGGCAGGGATCGGGTATCCTCCTGCATCACCAAAGCCGCTTCGGCTGGGAGAGCGGACCCGGTAAAAATTCGCACCGTGCATCCGGGCGGTGGCAGATTAGGCGCGGGTTCTCCCGGGCGGTGGATGCCGGTGAGACAAAACATGCCCGGCTGGGCATCCTGGCGGACCAGATAACCGTCGATACTGGAGCGATCGAAGGGAGGCTGATCCTCGGGTGCGAGAACCGACCTTCGGAGAACCCGTCCGGTCGATTTCTGCAGGGGTATGGTTTCCGAGGAAAGGGGCTCGGCGATGAGTGAGTCGAGGAGGGTAAAAATCTCTTCGACGGTTTTCATGGTTGGGTTTTCCAAATTGGGACCTCCTGTTTCAGTCGGTCAAGAAACGTGGTCAGGAGTTGAAACGCCTCGGCGCGGTGGGGGGCGCATACGCGGACCCATAAAGAGGTTTCCCCGACCGGGACCGATCCAAGACGGTGGCTCACTTCCGCCGAGGTGCAAGGAAACTGGCGAGACAGACTGGTGAGAATTTCCCGGATCTGGTTTTCCGCCATCGGCCGGTAGGCCTCGTAAAAAAGCGATCGGATCGGTTGACCTTGCTCCTCCCCGCGCACCACGCCCAAAAAAGAGACCACCGCCCCGCTGGAGGAGTCGCTGGAACCCGGTGGCGGGACGATCTGCTCGGTATCCAGTCGGACGGAAATCTGCATTCAGCCTCCGGAGACGGGCGGAAGAACGGCGATTTCGTCGTCCCGCCAAAGTCTTTCGTCCGGGCCGACAAACTTTCCGTTGCGGGCCAAACGACAGGAAGGGCGGAGGTGGGACAAGTCGCGATGCCGAAGAATCAGCTCTTGCCACAGATCCTCGACGGAAAGCGGTGCGGGCGGTTCCAGGATTTCCTCGGAACGACCGACGGCCAACCGGGCCTGGGCAAAGTAAAGGACGCGCATGGGCGGTTCACCCCCCCAAGGCGGTCATGGGTCGGGAAGGTACGTAGCCCCGGGTCAGCTCGTGATCCAGCGGTTTGTTGGCCAAGGCCTGCCGGAAAAGCTCCTCCGGATGGGATGTACCGTTTCGTAGGGCATCCCGCAGATCCAGTTCCCCGTGGCGGCCAAGGCAGGGCCGGATTTTTCCATCCGCGGTCAGCCTCATTTTGTTGCAGGAGGCGCAGAAGTCAGGGGTGGTCAGGGCTCCGATAAAACCAAGGATCGCCCCGCTGTTCGGGTCATGAAAATACCGGGCGGGGCCATGCCCGGGCTGGTGAGCGGGTAGGGAGACAAGGTTTTGCCCTGCCCCGATTATTTTCCGCGCTTCCGCCACGGACAAAAAAAGGTTCTTCCCGGTCTCCGGCAACGGACTGAGCGGCATCAGTTCGATGAAACGGATCGGAACCCGGTGCTCCGCGGCAAACCGGGCCAGCGGACGAAGCTCCTCTTCGTTGAGACCCCGGAGGAGAACGCAGTTTAGTTTCACCGTTTCGAATCCCGCACGGAGCACGGCGCGAAAGCCCTCGAGAAATTCCGCGAAAGCCCCGCCGGTGATTTGGTGGTATAGGTCGGGCTGAAGGGCGTCCAAGCTGAGATTGACCGAGCGGATGCCGGCCGACCGCAAGTTTTCGGCCTGTGAGGCGATGCGGGTTCCGTTGGTGGAGAGGGAAAGGGTGTGCACACCTTCCAAGGCAGCCAAACCGGAGGCAAGGGTCAGGAGATCGGGGCGGAGGAGCGGTTCGCCACCGGTTAGACGGAAATGGCGGAAGCCCAAACGGGTGGCAGCTTTGGCCCCTTTGATGATTTCCGGGGCCGTGAGGTGTTCCGGGCGGGCTGCCCAACCGCGGTAACTGGCCGGGCGGCAATAGAGACAGCGCTCGTTGCACTGGTCGGTGACGGAAATCCGGAGGTAGTCGATCGTCCGACCAAAGGGGTCGCGGAGGGAAGAAGCCGCCATGCTTTTGATTCTGGAGAAGCGGTTCCGCTGGACAAAGGGAAAAGGAATCAGGATGGGCTTAGGTGAGCGTAGTGACGACCGCGCCAAGGGAGTCGGCGACGGATTGTTTGGAGCCATGAGTTGGCGGAGATGGCGAGGACCAGAAGCATGCCGAAGGGGTGAAAGACAGCTCCCAGCCAGCTTTGGCGGAATCGGTGGGCCATGGAGAGACGGAGAGAAAGAATAATGGCGGTCTCGACCCACAAAATGGGATCGTGAGGAAAGAACGGGAGAAGAACAAAAGGGGCGAGGAGGACCACGGTTTGAAAGATCTGGAAAAAGGCAAAAGCCGCCCACCTGCCGTCGAAGGCCGGATACAGATTTTTGGTGAATCCGTCCCACAGATCCCGGAAGTTGTCGTACATGCGGCACCGGACGAGGGCGAGGTGCTGGCCGGGGTTGGTGCCGTCATGGTTCAACACGCGGAAACCGGCGGCCCGCATTTTACGTCCTAACGCAATGTCCTCGACGAGATGGCCAGCGACCGACTCGTGCCCCCGGATTTTTTCGTAAGCCGTGCGCCGAAAAAGGAGAAATTGACCATTGGCGGCGCCGAGGGATGCGGAGCGCCCTCCCATCCAATGGGGGAGATACAGAAGGATAAAAAGATGCACAAAGGGGATGACGAGGTGTTCGCTCCAGGTCTTGGCCTCGAGGAAGGGCCATAAGGAGATGAGATCGGCTTTTTTGT
This sequence comes from uncultured Akkermansia sp., assembly GCA_964635945.1. Lineage (GTDB taxonomy): Bacteria > Verrucomicrobiota > Verrucomicrobiia > Methylacidiphilales > Verrucolacustridaceae > Verrucolacustris. The sequence continues at coordinate 12,215 of CAZWQT010000026.1, forward strand.
TCATGGCCAAGGCGACGGTTTGAGAAAGGGTGATGTCGGAAAAGCGGGTATCGGCGTCGACAAAGACCAGGAATTCCCCACGGGCCTCCCGGGCCAGTTGGTGGCAGGCCCACGCCTTGCCGGTCCAACCGGCGGGCAGATCCCGGCCGCTCCGAAGCCGGATCCGGGGGTCACCTTGCGCCATTTTTTGGACCAGATCGGCAGTGCCATCGCTGGAATGGTCGTCCAGGACGAGAATTTCCAAGTTGGGGTATTTACTGTCCGCCAATGTTTCAAGACAGGGGCGGATGCGCTTTTCTTCATTCCGAGCCGGAACCAGCACGGATAGGAGTGGGGTTGAGGCGGGGAGTTCCGGAATACGGGGGAAACGGAAAACCTTGAGATTGAGAAGATAGTTAAGAATGAGAAGGCTTAGGCTTCCGAGGGTGATGATGTGGAAGATTTCCATGAGAAGGGGAATGCACTTTCTAGGGAGCTAACGAATTTCAGGAAAGGTTAAGAAATAGACAAACCTCTGATTATTTATATACAAAACAGTAATATTATAAATATCTATAAATCAATATTTTAAAAATGAAATTAAACAAATTTCTTGCAAAATGGGGCACTTTTTTCACATACTCTCGTGATTAACTTATGAACAAGTTTTGGAAGAATCTAAACGTTCTGGCCTCGGATCACACCCTTCCTCCGGCGCTGGTCTCCATCTTTAAGAATGCCTTGGGGGATGATTCCACCTCCCTCAAGTATCTGACTTTTGTCCTCTCGCCGAATGGTCCCGGGGGCCAGATCGACCGCGATATCCTGGAGGAGAACTTCAACATGGTGGATACGGCCCGGAAATACCATCTGTCCCTTCCGGAAGTGCAAAAAGCCATTCAGATGTTTGTGGAGCGGCGGGCCATTCCGGTTCGGGAAGGGGCCCCCACCAAGGAGATCGGTGGCCTGAACGGCAAGAACGGCAACGGCCATCTCGCCGCCCGGCGTCAGCCCCCTCCTTTGGGACCTTACCCGGTTTGTGGCTCTACGATTTCCCGTCTGGATTCCCGTCGCAGCGACGGGGGTGAGGTTGTGGAAGTCGGGGAGGGCTACGCCATGGTGTACTGGCACAAGGCCAAAAAGAAAACCAAGGTGGCGATCGCCCGCCTGCGGGACATCCGCCTGTTTAAGGTGAAGTCCCCGGCTGGTGCCGATGAGGGCGCCCCCAAGGCCAAGCGCAACGGGAACGGCCACAGTGCCAGCTCTTCTAAATCCAAGCGGAATGGCTTGGTGGCCAAGGTGCGTGCCCGGTCCTCCGGCAAGTCGGTGGTTCGCATCGGTGGCAAAAAGCGCCGCTAAGGCCGCTTCAGGGCCGGGTTTTGACCCCTGGCTCTCCAGTCAAAGACTCTACCCTCCCTACGTATGGCCGGAGGTCTTTGGCCGGAAGGCTCCCGTGGAACTGGATCTGGGAGCGGGGGATGGAGTGTACGTGGAAGCCAGAGCCCGGCGTGAACCCGGGCGGGATTTTGTGGCCGTGGAGCGACTCCTGGGGCGGGCGACCAAAATTGCCAAGAAGGCGGTGCGGGGGGAGTTGCCCAACCTGAGAGTCCTGCGTCTGGAATCGTCCTATTTTTTGCGGAATCTTTGCGGTCCGGGAACGGTGGATGTCATCACCCTTCGCTACCCGGATCCTTGGCCGAAACGACGGCACCACGGCAACCGAATCCTAACCCGGGTTTTTGCCGCGGACGCCGTCCGCGCGTGCCGCCCAGGGGGGCGGTTTCAGCTTACGACGGATGACGAGGAATATTTCCAGTGGGCTTGTCGGGAGGTGGAGGCTTGCCCGAGCTGGAAAGCCGATTTGGATTGGACAGGGCAGGATGAACCAACTTCGGAGTTTGAGGAAAAATTCAAACAGGAAGGCCGGGCGTTCTATCGGAGAGCGTGGGTTGCTCTCGGGAAATAATTATCCAGGCGCAGGCCTGAGGGATAACCGGCCCGACAGGATGAGTGGGTTAAGTCGGCTCGTTGCCCGGCTTCCACTTGATATTGCAACCGAGACTGGGCTTTTGCGGGGCGGGGACGGGTTGTCCGGCCAGGAGGGCCTCCAGAGCGGTCCGGAGATCACGACCCTCCACTGGTTCGCCATTTCCCGGACGACTGGAGTCAAACTGGCCGGCGTAGGCTAAACGTCCCGAGGCATCGAGAACGAAGAAGTCCGGGGTGCAGGCGGCGTGCCAGGCCCGTGCCACTTGCTGGGTTGCATCGACAAGATAAGGGAAATCCCAGCCACCCTCCCGCGCAAACATCGGCATGCGAGCCGGGGCATCCTCCGGGTACTGGGAGGCATCGTTGGAATTAATGGCGAGGAATCCGACCCCCTTGGCTTGATAGTCCCGGGCCAACCGGCCCAAGGCATCGCGGACATGGACCACATAGGGGCAGTGGTTACAGGCAAAAATCACCACGAGAGGTTTTTGGGAGGCCAGATCCCGTAGCCGAAAGGATTTCCCAGATGGATCCGGAAGGGTGAAGTCAGGCGGCGGCTGCCCCAGAGGCAGGCGCTGGAGGGAAGAAGTCCGAGCCATCGGGCTACTTTACGGAAGTGGTTTTGGCCGGTTCTTTGTCCTTGGCGATCGTGGCTGCCTGGGAGGGGGTGGTCAGGGCGAGCCAATCTGTCATGATCCGGAGCCCTTCCCGGAGTTCCAGGGTCTCCGCCAAATCCACCGCATCCGTCACACCCTCCGATTCCCCGTCCCCAGACTCCTCCAGGGCGGGTTTCTTTTTCTTGGGATTTTTGTCCGTGGCCACCGCGGCGTCCTTTTTGCCGTCAATCACCAGATGAACCGTGGGGGCAAGAACCTGCTGAATTCGCTCCTCAATTTTTTTCCGCTGTTCGTTTCGCTGATCCTCGACTTTCTTCTCCTCCAGGCGCCGGGTTTCGTTGAGAGAAATGGTCCCCGTTTCCAGACGGGCACGGACCTTTTCAATGTCCTGCTGTAAGAAGGTCACATCGGGATCGGAGGACAGGCGCTCCTTGGACTTGTCCTTCAACACGGCATTCAGGGAGGGATCGATCCGGAGGGGCTCAAAACGGGCAGGTTGAATCTCGTCCCAGGGAAGCGGGTTCGGTAAATCGGATTCCCCGATTTTCATGTAATCCAAGGGGGAGGGAATGGTGATGTCAGGAATGACCCCGCGGTTTTGGGTCGAGTGTCCGTTGGGCAGGTAAAATTTCTGGATGGTGAGTTTCATGGCGCCCGCCTTCGGTTGGCTTTGGTCGGGCCGTTGCAGAAACTTGCCCAATTCCACCACCGCCTGGACCGTGCCTTTGCCGTGGGTGCTTTTCTCACCCACAATGATGGCCCGGTCGTAATTCTGGAGGGCTCCCGCCACAATTTCCGAGGCCGAGGCGCTGCGCCGTCCAACCAGAACCAGCAAGGGGCCCCGGTAGAGGATGCCGGGATTCTCGTCCGTCCGCTGGATGACGGTACCTTTACCGTCCCGAACCTGAACCACCGGCCCTTGGTCAATAAACAGTCCCGTCAGGGCGACGGCCTCGTCCAAAAGGCCGCCGCCATTTTTCCGGAGGTCGAGAATGACCCCGTCCACCGAAGCCCGGTTCAGTTGTTGGATGAGAAGTTCCACGTCTTCCGAGGTGGAGCGGGGGGTGGCCCCGTTGCCGCTGGCGGCAGAGTCCGCGCCGCCCACTTCACCATAAAAGCTGGGAAGATCGATGAGACCGATTCTCCAAACATCCGCCTTTTTCCCTGGAATTTCCACCGGGGCCAAATCGGTTTTGGGGTCCGACTTGCCTTGGATCCGGCTTTTGAGCTGATCCCAGAGGTTGGCGCTCGCAGGAACCGGGGTTTGCGGTTGGAGGGACTGGATGGATACGGGGGCGGCCGTCCCGGACTTTGGCAGGTCGAAAATGGTGGCGCTGGCTTGTTGGGCGGAAAGTTTGACCTCATCCCGGGTGATCTGGATTTCCCGCAGTTCCCCGGCGGAACTACCGACCGGAATCACCTGCAACCGGACGATGGTGTTTTTCGGGCCGCGGATTTTCTTCACCGCGTTCCGCAACTTCATGTCGACGATATCCTCGAAGTGGCCTTCCCCCTGGGCCACACCCACGATTTTGTCCCCGACCTTGAGGCGCCCATCGAGGTCGGCCGGCCCCCCAGGCACGAGTTCCTTAATAATGCAGTACCCGTCCTCACTCGAAAGGACGGCTCCGATGCCGACAAGGGCCAATTTGATCCCGATCGAGAAGTCTTCGAGCGTGGAGGGGCTCATGTAGCTGGAGTGGGGATCGTACAAACTGGCTAAAGCGGTCAGATAAAGCTGGGAGATTTCCTCGTTATCGTAATCTTCGAGGTTTTTCAGGAGGCGGTCGTAACGTTTCGTGACGGTGGCAAGGGGATCCTCCTCTTTTTTCTTCTCGGCTTTGGATGTTGCGGCGGCGGTTTGCGTCACCAGCTTTTCGCGGAGGAGATCGAATTTGAGGCGCCGCTCCCACAACTCCTCGGCGGCGGCAAGATCGGCCGGCCACCCCACCCGCGTCCGATCAATTTCGTAGGTTTGCTCGCTGGAAAAATCGAAGGGGAGGGTCAAACGCCGCTTGATCCAGTCGAGCCGTTCACGGACCCGGTCGTTAAAACCGGAAAAAATCTCGTAGGCCGGGGTGATATCCCCGCGTTGGGTCAGCTTGGCGAGCTGGGGGGCATAGTTGTCCTGGTAGGCTTTGAGGTCACTTTCGAGGAAGAAGGCGTGGTTGTAGTCCAAAGCCTCCATATAGGCGCGGATCCA
>CAZWQT010000027.1:0-5090 GCA_964635945.1 uncultured Akkermansia sp.
AAGTGATCCATCGCCAAAAACATCGATTTGGCATGCCGCGCAAACAAAAGACTGAAAAAAGGGGCCGGCATGACACAAAGAAGGAAAAGGAAGGTGGGACGAAGATCGGTCACCGCCCGAAGCAAAAAATAAGCCGACATCGCTCCCAGCCCGATCACGCCATAGTTCACCCCCCAGATCGCCAAAAGGAAGTAGCCGGGTTCTCGCTCATAGGCATATCCGCAACGCGGACAGCCATCCAGCGGTGTAAACCAGTCATGCAGCGAGCGTGTGGCCGTGACGGGAGGAAAAATCGGCCGCTCCCCGCACGTCGGGCACCGACAAAGCAGGGAACGTTTAAGATACAACCAGGCTTTTTCCACCGTCCGCGGGGCCCGCGCCGTGGAGTCCCCCGGAATCATACGCGATGGTACGGATGACCCGCCCTCCAGCTCTCCACCCGGTAAATCTGCTCCAATAGCACCACCAGCGCCAGATCATGCGAGAGGGTCTGCGGCCCCAAGGAAAGAATTTGCACGCAGCTTTTCCTGAATTCATCGCCATGACCATCGGCTCCGCCCAAAATCCACGCGGTCTTTCCCCGCCCCATCCGTTCCCACTGGTCGAACTCCTTCCTCCAGCCCGTGGTCGATAAGGCCGTCCCCTTTTCATCGAGGGCCACTCTCCCCCATCCTTCGGATTTTTCGCACAGTTCTTTTGCCTGCCTGGGCCCTTCCTTCACGTGGAGAAGCTCGATCTCGGAAAAACCCCCGATCCGCTTGGCGAATTCCTCCGCCGCCGTCCGTGCCCAGCCAGCCGGTCGGCCCACCGTGATCACTCGGTGCTTCACGCCCCCGTCCGGCGAGGAAAACTCACCCGCACGCCGGAACCATCAGAAAAGAGCACCGAGGAGCATTCGCTTTGGAAGATCGGTCCGAACGCCGGACCGAAAGGCGCGCCCGTGGCGCAGTCCACCGCATAACGCAATGGCAGCCGCATGGTCCAAGGCTCATGGTTGACCTCGTACGTGGTCCCACCCCGGAAGGAGTTGTACCCACGGTTTCGGTTCAGCAAAAACTCCTCCAAGGTTCCCGCCGGGACGGGATGGCTCCCGGCCTCCGCCCGCACCAAAATCCGGAAGGTCCTGGATCCCACCTCCCACTCGTAAGCTGCCTCAGGCTCACTGTGCCGGACCCTTTTTTCCATCCTCACCTTTCGCTTTTGATACGGCTCGCCATAAGTCGATCGTGCCAACCGCGCCACCATGAATTTGGGAACCAACTCCCCCAGGAAGACGACCCCCGGACCGTGCGGTCCGCGTACGTAGGTCCGCAGGTTGACCTCGGGAAACCGGTCGTGCCACGGCCAACTGATCCCCTTGACTATCACCTGAGAAAACTCCACCCCCACCAGACTTACCGCGGCCATACCCTCCCAAAGGTCCGCCGAACATCCTGGGGGCAGGCGATCCTGCACCAGCGCCGCATCCACCAACCAACTCACCATGACCAGATTTCCCCAGTCCGCCTGCATCCATGCCGGTCCCGCGTTCATCGCGACCATCCTGCAAACCGGGGACCGAACCGCAAGAAGTCCGCTAGCCCAGCACCTTTTCTAGCTCGTCGACTCGTTCCGCAAACAGGCGGAGAGCCGAGTCCACCGGGGCCGGACTCTCCATATCCACTCCCGCGGTTCGGAGCGTCTCCAAAGGAGGGTGCGATCCTCCGGACCGGAGGAACCCGTGCACCCGCTCCACCGCGCCCTCATCCCCAGCCAATACCTGGCGCGAGAGGGTGATCGCGGCGGAAATGCCGATCGCGTACTTGTAGACGTAAAAAGCGCTGTAAAAGTGCGGAATCCTCAGGCCCTCGAGTTCCAGCGGCGCCTCAATCACCATCGCCTCTCCCAAATAGGTTTCCAGCAATTCCCGGTAGCAAATCCGGAAAAAATCCAGCGTCAAGGCGACCCCCTTTTCCTCCGCTTCGTGAATCCGATGCTCAAACTCGGCAAACATCACCTGCCGGTACATCGTCCCACGAATATCGTCGATTTGTCGGTTGAGGATGTAGGCCCGCAGCATCTTGTCCTCCCGGGCCGGGCCCTGCAGCAAGTGGTGGGTCAACAGCTCCTCGTTGAAAGTGGAGGCCACTTCCGCCAGTAAAATCGGATAGTGCGCATCCTGGTAGGGCTGGGCCCGGTGACTCATCCAGGTGTGCATCGAATGACCCGCCTCGTGCGCCAACGTGTAGACATCCGAAAGCACGTCCTCCCGGTAGTTCATCAGGATATAAGGGGGGTTTTGGTAGCTACCGCTGGAGAAAGCGCCACTTCGCTTCCCGCGGTTTTCGTAGCGGTCCACCCAGCGCGCCCGGGTCAATCCCTCCCCCAGGATGTTCTGATACTCCGCACCCAGGGGCCGGCACGCCGTCGTCACCATCTCCGCGGCTTCTTCAAACTTGGTTTTCCTCTTGGCCGCCCCCACCAGCGGCACCTGCAAATCCGCCGCCCGAAGCTCCTGTAAGGCCAGCACCTTCTTCCGGAGCCGGTGATACCGTTGCAACGGCTGCAGGTTTTTCCGCACCGCTGAAACCAGGTTGTCGTAGACCGTTTCCGGCACACGATCGGGAAAAAGAGACTGCGCCCGCGCGCTCACGTGCTTTCTCGCCTTGGCCCGGAACACATCCGCCTTGACCGAGCTGGCCAGCGTCGCCGCCAAAGAAAACGCGTGCTGCTCAAATTCCCGGTAATACTGCTGCCAGGCGTTCCTCCTCACCTCCGCCGACGGCCGTTGCAAAAGGGAGGCAAACGTCCCGTGGCTCAGTTCGATCTCCGATCCATCCTCATCCTTCACCGTCCCAAAGCGGAAATCCACATTCGTCAACTGGGAAAAGATCTCATCCGGCCCACCCAGGGCCGGCCCGGCGAGTGCCATCAACCTTTCCTCGCCCTCCCCCAAAATGTGCGGCCGATACCGCCGGATCCGCTCCAACCGACCCTGCCACTCGGCCAACTTCGGATGCCGGACCAACTCCGCCCACTCCGCGTCAGCGATCTTCATCAGTTCCGGCAGAAACCAGGCCGTTTCCTCCGCCAACTCGGTGGTCAGATGCTCCAACCGCAGGGAACGGTCCCGCGCCGCCCCATCCCCGCCATCCTCTGCCACGCGCAGGTGGGCATATTGCCCCAACCGCTCCGCCAGCAAATCAATCTCCCTCTCCTCCTCCAAGGCCGCCGCCAGGTTCTCCCCCTGGTGCAACTTGTTCTTCCACTTCGTCATCTGGCCCTTCTGCGCCCGTAACTCTTCCAGCCCCTTTTCCCAATCCGCCTCCTTGGCGTAGAGGGGGCTCAGATCCCAGGTATCTTGAGGGTTCACTTCCCTCCGCTCGGGCACCATCTTCACGGGCATCGGGGAAACGGACTGGATCATGCCATCAACCTACCTAACCCGTTTTTCAGAATCCACCCCCGCCTCCGCTTGCCGTCCGCCATGGAATCCTTCACCCTTCTCCCATGGCTGAGATTGCTGCATTTGCCCAGCGCGGGGCTTCCCGCGTCACCCCGAAGATCATGAACAATCTTCTGCACCGCCTGCCCATGCTCAAGGCCGAGTTTACCCAGATCCACGCCCCCAAGTTTCCCCACCTCGTCGAGCAGTTGGAATTCCTCGCCGACGTGGTCGAGGACTTCGCCGAGGGTGCCTACAAGGACATCCCCTATGCGGCCGCCTCTTCCGCCGCTTTCGCCATCATCTACACCCACCGCCTCCTCGACATCATTCCCGACTTCATTGCGAAAGTAAGCTTTGAGGATGACTCGGCCGTCGTCCGCGCCGTGCTCATCATGTACGAGAAGGATTTTGAAAAGTACGCCCACGCCCAGCACCTGAACTGGAAAAAAGTCACGGTCGATCCCTGATCCGTCCCGGTTGATGAGCCCCGCCGGTTGGACCGATCTTCTCGAACAGCACTTGGGCCGCTGGTCCGTGCCCCATCTCGTGCGCGGCCTTGTCGCCATGAACGCCGCCAGTTGGCTTCTCAACCTCGCCTCTCCCGGCTTTCTTTCCATCCTCAAGCTGGAACCTGGCCTTGTCCTGCAGGGGGAGTTCTGGCGGGTCCTCACCTTTATCTTTGTCCCCCCCTCTTCCGCCCATCCCATCTTCTTTCTGATTTTTCTCTGGTTTCTCTGGTCCATCGGCGAGGCCCTCGAGGAGACCCTCGGTTCCTTTCACCTCAACCTCTACGTCCTCATCAGCATGGTCGTCGTGGTCGCGGTCGCCTTCCTTCAGCCCGCGGTGCCCGTGAACTCCTTTTACCTCTTCAATTCCCTCTTCCTTGGCTTCGCCTCAACCCTGCCCGACCAAAAGATCTTCCTTTTCCCCATCCCCATCCCCCTCTCCGTCATCTGGGTCGCCGGCGTCACCTCCGCCCTTCTCTTCGTCCCGGTCTTTTTTGAACCCGCCCTTCTTCCTGGCCTCCTGGCCGGCCACGCCGGGTTCCTCACCTTTTTTGGCCCCGGCCTGATCGAGAGCCTCCTCGCCCGGTGCCGCCGCGATTAGGCCGTATGGCCCGGCTCCTCTTTTTCCTTTTTCTTCCGCTCCTCCCTGCCTCGCTCCCGGCCTCTCCCATTCCGGATTCGTCTCGCGTCCTGCTCCTCGCCGTTCCCGACGGTTGGAACTCCCGGCACACCAGCCTCCAGCTGTACCGGCGGGACTCCTCCACCATGCCGTGGATTGCCGAAAATCCCTCCATCCCCGTGAACCTCGGCCGGCGCGGCCTCGCCTGGGGGCGCGGCCTCCACCCCGCCCAGTCCGGCCCGCAAAAACGCGAGGGCGATGGCAAATCCCCCGCCGGAGCCTTTCGGCTCGGCAACATCCTCTATGGGTACGCGGAACGCTCCCCTTTGCCTGGTTGGCGCTACCGCCAGGTTACCGATCGCGATCTCTGGATCGAGGAGCCTTCCTCCCCGCTCTACAACCGCCATCTTATCCTTTCCTCCCACGAACCCTTCCCCGCCGACCACCACTACCACCTCATGCGCCAGGCCGATCCCGCCCACGCCTTGAAACTCTTCATCCGACACAACGCGCCACCCGACATCCAGCCTGGCGCGGG
>CAZWQT010000027.1:5190-6659 GCA_964635945.1 uncultured Akkermansia sp.
CGCCAAACATCCCTCAACGAGTACGCCTTAGGCGGGCGGAAGATGCCCTGGTGGGCCGTTCTTGCCTCCATCCTTGCCGCCGAAATCAGTGCCGCCACCTTCCTCGGCGCCCCCGGCGAGGGCTACGCCCTGCGCAATTTCACCTACGCCCAGCTCGCCATTGGCACTGTGCTCGCCCGCGTCTTCGTCAGCTGGATCTTCATCAAGCCGTACTACACCTACAACGTCGTCTCCATCTACGAGTTCCTGGAAAAACGATTTGGGCCGCAGTCCCGCCAGGCCGCCAGCGCCATCTTCCTGGTCACCCGCGCCCTGGCCAGCGGTACCCGACTCTACGTCGCCGCCATCGTTCTCGTGCTGGGTTGGGAGATGTTCTCCGGCGCCAAACCCTCTCCCGGCGCGGAACTGGGCATCTACTTTGCCGCCCTTTTCATCCTCGTTCTGCTCACCGCCGTCTACACCGTTGCCGGCGGCATCAAGGCCGTGGTTTGGACGGATGTGATTCAGGCGATCGTCATGTTTTCCGGACTTGGCTTTGTGCTTTGGCATCTCTTGGGAACCATTCCCGGCGGGCTGGCCACCATCACCGCAAAGCTCAACCAGCCCGGCGACCTTACCTTCTGGAGCCTTGGCCCGATCGTGCAGGGAAACTTCGCCGCTACCCTGAAAGGCATCCTGGAGAGTGATTACACCGTCTGGACCGCTTTCTTCGCCGCCACCTTTGTCACCATGGCCACCCACGGAACGGATCAGGACATGGTCCAACGGATGCTCACAGCCAAGAACCCCGCCCGCAGCCGGCTCGCCCTCGTCGGTTCCGGCTTGGCCGATATCCCCATCGTGCTCGCCTTCCTCGGGATCGGCATTCTTCTTTATGTCCACTACCAGCACGATCCCGACCCTAATCTCCCCACCCGCAACGCCCACGTGTTTGCCTACTATATTCTTCACGAGCTCCCGCCTGGGTTCCGCGGGCTTCTCATTGCCGGCATCTTTGCCACCGCCATGGGCTCTCTCAGTACCGCCCTCAACGCTTTGGCTACTTCCTGGGTCCGTGACTGGTACGAACCCTTCCTCGCCCCGAGGCTGAAGAGCCCCGACTCCCTCCGCGCCGCCCGCTGGGCCACCGTGGCTTTTTCGGGGCTTCTCGTGGTAATCGGCGCCATCACCGCCTGGGTCGTGATCACCAACCCCACCTCCCGCATTCTTCCCATCGTTCTGGGAATCTTCGGCTACACTTACGGTTCCCTGCTGGGAATTTTTCTGCTGGGGGCGCTCACCAAAAGCAGGGGTTCCGACCAAGGAAATCTCATTGCCATGCTGGCTGGATTCCTTGTCGTCGCGGTTCTTTCAGGCCTTCCTTCCGATATTCTTAAGCTTGGCGGTCTTCCACCCCTGCCTCGCCCTGATTGGCTCCCCCTTATCGCTTTCCCCTGGCGCATTACTTTCGGCACCCTCGTCACCTTTTT
>CAZWQT010000027.1:6759-8319 GCA_964635945.1 uncultured Akkermansia sp.
CGATCATGCAGCCGGCTCTTCCTTCCCTGCCAAAACTCCCATAACTCTGGCTTCAACCGGTACCCGCCCCAGTTCTTGGGCCTAAGCGGATCAGTCTTGAACTGCGCCCCGAACTTTTCCGCATTCGCCACCAGGATCGAGCGGCTGGCTATCACCTGGCTCTGCGGTGACGCCCAGGCCCCGATTCGATGATCCAAGGGCCGGCTCTTGAAATAAGCGTCACTCTCCTGCTCGCTGATCTTCTCCACCTTTCCCTCGATCCGTACCACCCGCTCCAGCTCCACCCAGTGAAACTGAAGGGCAGCCCACGGGTTCCCGGACAACTCCAAACCCTTCCGGCTTTCGTAATTCGTATACCAGACGATCCCCCGCTCGTCGTAGCCCTTGACCAGGACCGGTCGGGTGCTGGGCCGGTTTTCCTTGGAGACCGTCGCCAAGGTCATCGCGTTGGGCTCGGGGAGCTCTGCCTGGATGGCCTCATGCAGCCACTGGTCGAACTGCCTGAGCGGATCGCCGTGCGAAGCCTCCTCATTGAGCTCCGCCTTCTCGTAGCTCTTCCGCAGATCCGCCACATTGGTCATCTCGGACATCCCCCCATCCTACCACGCCCCCCTCATTTATGACATCCACCACCGTCCTGCCTTCACAGGGATGTAGGACATTTCGATATTCTGCAGAATATCGAAATGTCTGCAGGCGAACCCCATTTCTCCAACCCTGAGAAAACATTTCATGGAACCTTTCGATGTTTTATTATGCCTTGTGCCCACAAATCCCGACCTCACCGTCAAAAAACAACGGCTTAGGGAGCTCATCCAAGCTTGGCCCTCAGCCTTTGTTGCCTACTCAGGCGGGGTCGATTCAGCCTTTCTCCTTTGGACCGCCCATCAAATCCTCGGCCCCAAGGTCACCGGTGTCCTCGGCGACTCCCCCAGCCTCCCGCGCACGGAACACACCGCTGCCCTGAACTTTGCCAGGAAACACAACCTGCCGGTGGAGGTTCTCCGAACCCTGGAGCTGGAAGACCCCTCCTATGCCTCCAACCCTCCCAATCGCTGCTACTTCTGCCGTTCGGAACTTTTCCAGCGCATGGAGGAACTGGCCCGGCTCCGAGGCGTCAAAGTGCTCGCTTATGGGGAAAACTTTGACGACTCCCGCGAAGTCCGCCCCGGCCGCACCGCCGCCGGGAAGTTTTCCGTGTCCGCCCCCCTCCGCGAAGCCGGTCTCGCCAAGGCCGATATCCGCGCTCTCGCCCGGGACGCCGGACTGGAAGTCGCCGAAAAACCCGCCTCCCCCTGCCTCTCCTCCCGGCTCGCCCCCGGTCTCGCCGTCACTCCCGGCCGTCTCGCCGCGATTGAAAAAGCTGAGGAAGTCGTCCGCCGCCACGGCTTTCGCATCGTTCGGGTCCGTCATTTAGGGGAAAAGGCCTTTGTCCAGGTATCCCCAGAGGAAACTCCGCGTCTCAAGGATCCAACCCTTCAATCCCGACTCACCCCCGCCCTGGCTGCCGCCGGCTTCACCCACATCGAATTCGACCCCATCGGCTACCAGGGCGCCGGC
>CAZWQT010000027.1:8419-14002 GCA_964635945.1 uncultured Akkermansia sp.
ATCGTTGGGAAAATTCACCTGCATGGCTGGCTGAAAAAACTCTTGCTGGATCGTCTCCGGCTCAAACCGCATCGAGCGATACGGTAACCGGCCCTCCGCAAAGTCGTAATACTCATCGATCATCCCCGTGTAGATCAGGTGGTGATACTTCACCTGCCCCCGCGCTTCCCGGTAGTCGGTCTTCAACCGCACCTCGATCCTTGGATGATCCAGCATCCTCTGAAACATCGCGGTGTAACCGTCCCGTGGCAGGGCCTGAAACTTCTCCGTGACAAAGCGGTTGTCCCGGTTGGTCCGCACCGGAATCCGGCCGCACACCGAGGCATCAAGCTCGGAAGGATCCCTCCGCCACTGCTTCCGCGTGTAGTTCCGAAAAAACATCTCGTAAAATTCCCGCCCCACCTGGGAGATCACCACCTCTTCGGAATTTTTTGGATGATCCACCCGGACCCGCCACTTGGCCAAGGTCGCCTCCATTTCCTCGGTTGTGGAGGGCCTCCCCAGGTACTGCTCAAATGTGTTGAGATTGATCGGAAACTGCCAGTATTTGCCCTGGGTCCAAACCAGCACTTGGTAGTTCACTGGATGCCAGTCGGTGAACCGGCTCAGATATGTCACCACCTTGTCTGAGTTGGTCCGAAAATAATGCGGACCGTACGCATGAATCAGGATCCCGGCTTGGTCCGTCCGGTCATGAGCGTTGCCGGCAATATGGTCCCGTCGATCCACGACCAGACACTTCTTTCCCGACCCCTCGGCCAATCTCTCGGCCAGCACGCTGCCGGCAAAGCCGGCCCCGACGATCAGGTAGTCGTACGTGTCCGCCACCGGGGCCGCCTAGCTGCCGGACCGGCCCAGCCCCAGGCGTTGCCCCGCATAACCCTTGGCCCGGACGGATTCGCACCAACCCGGATTCTCGATGTACCAGCGCACTGTTTTTTCCAGCCCGTCCAGAAATCCGGTTTTCGGCTCCCAGGAGAGCCCCTGGCGAAACTTACCGGCATCGGTCGCATACCGTCGGTCATGCCCCGGTCGGTCGGTCACCGTTTCCATGAGTTCCCGGTGGGACTTTCCCCCGGCGCGGGGCTTCAAACGATCCAAGAGATCGCAAAGTGCGCCCAGAACCACCACGTTTTCCTTCTCCTCATCCGCCCCCACCTGGTAGGCCTCCCCCACTCCACCCGCCCGCCGGGCTGCCTCGACCGCGCGGGCTGTATCCTCCACATACATCCAGTCCCGCACCTGCCGACCGTCCCCATAGACCGGAATTTTCTCCCCGGCCAAAGCCCGCAAAATCGCCAGCGGGATCAGCTTCTCCGGGAACTGATGGGGACCGTAGTTGTTGGAAGGACGCAAGACCACGGTCGGCACCCCGAAGGTGCGGAAGTAAGCGCGGCAAAGATGGTCCGCCGCCGCTTTCGAGGCGGCGTAAGGACTGTTCGGGGCGAAGGTGGAGGTTTCCCGGAAGGGAGGATCGGATAACTCCAGGGATCCATGCACCTCGTCCGTGGAGAGATGCACGAACCGGAACAATCCCTTGTCCGGAGCCGCGGGACCCCGCAAATAGTTCCGCGTGGCCTCCAAAAGGGTGAATGTGCCCGTGACGTTGGTATGAAGGAATGGGGCGGGCTCGTCGATCGATCGGTCCACGTGTGATTCGGCGGCAAAGTTCACGATCGAAACCGGCCGGTGTTGCTGCAGGAGCCCCTGCACCAGCCCGGCATCCGCAATGTCCCCCACCACGACTTCACACCGCCCCCCCTTCTCCTCTTTTTCCAGATTCGGCCGGTGTCCGGCGTACGTGAGTTTGTCCAAAACCACCGCCTTGGCCTGGGGCCGCGCCCCCAGCAGGTGGCGGACATAGTTCGACCCGATAAATCCGCACCCGCCCGTCACCAAAACAATTTCACTCATCAATGCTCAGGTTAACCACAAGACCTTCGGCTGAACACCCCCCATCTTTCCACCTTCCACAATTCACCTCCCGCCAGATTCCGGTCTCGCGACAGATCGCTGTTTTTGGAAAGATTTACCCTCCATGGCTTTCGAAAAGGACACGATCGCCGCCAGCGCGACCCCTCCCGGGATCTCCGCCTTGGCCCTGATCCGGTTAAGCGGCCCCAGGGCCGCGACCATCGCCTCCCTCTTGGCTGGCCAAGCCCTACCCCCTCGGCAACCCACGCCTCGGCGGCTGCGGCTGCAAAACCAGATTCTCGACGAGGCCGTCTTAACCTTCTGGCCTGGTCCGCGCTCCTACACCGGCGAGGATCTGGTTGAAATCAGCTGCCACGGCAACCCTCTCGTGGTGGAAACGGTTCTCCAATCCCTTCAACAAAATGGCGCCCGCATCGCCCGCCCGGGGGAGTTCACCGAGCGCGCCTTCCTCCACGGCCGGATCGACCTCACCCAGGCCGAGGCCGTTCTCGATGTCCTTCATGCCGGCTCAGAGCGGGCCCTCCTTGCCGCCCAACGCTCCCTCGCCGGTCAACTCAAGGACCGTCTCATGGAAATCCGCGCCGGCCTTCTCGATCTCCTCGCCCGAATTGAGGCTTATATCGACTTCCCGGATGAGGATATCCAACCCGAGGTCGGGGAAGGATTTCGCAAGGACGTCAGCCGGCTGCTTCAGGCAATTTCCGGACTACTCGCCACCGCCCCACTTGGCCAGAGGCTGCGCTCCGGTTACCGCCTGGTTTTGATGGGGCCTCCCAACGTCGGAAAATCCAGCCTCCTCAATGCCCTTCTTGGCACCGACCGCGCCATCGTCAGCCCTCTACCCGGCACCACCCGCGACACGGTGGAAGAGTCCATCGTTCTCGCCGGCTTCCCTGTGCGCCTGATCGACACCGCCGGTGTTCGCCCCTCCACCGATCCGATCGAGCAGGAAGGCATCCAACGCACCCGGACCGCCGCAGAGCAGGCCGATCTCGTCCTGGCCCTGATTGACCGGACCCAGCCCATGGACCCCTGCGAATCGGAATGGCAACGCTTGGATGGAAAAGTGATCCGGATTCTCACCAAATCCGATCTGCCGCCTTCCTTTTCCGGAGAGGGACAACCCGTCTCCGCCAAAACCGGCGAAGGACTCGAAGCCCTTCGTCAGCTCATCGCCCGCCGGCTCGCCGGAAACCTGTTGGCCCCCGGCAGCGAGGAGATCGCCGTCAACGCCCGCCACGCCGAGGGACTGCAAAAGGCCACCGAGGCTCTCGCCACCGCCTCCAGCTCCTTGGCCACCCACGCCGCCCCTGAACTGGTGGCCTCCGATCTTCGCCTCGCCCTGCAAGCCTTGGAATCCATTCTCGGCGTGGGCACATCGGAGGATGTGCTCGATCGCCTTTTCGCCCAATTTTGTATCGGCAAATGAGCCTCTACACCTCCCTTGTCCGTCCGGTTCTTTTCCGCTTCGAACCGGAAACGGCCCATCGCTTCACTTTGGCCGCCCTGCGGATTCCCGGTTTGGCACGGCTTTTTGTCCCACGGACTCCTCCCTCCGGGGAAAAAGTTACCCTGATGGGCCTCACTTTCCGGAACCGGTTGGGGATCGCCGCAGGGGTGGATAAGAATGGTGAGGTACCCCTCGCCTGGATGGATCTGGGCTTTGGTTTTGCCGAACTCGGCACCGTAACCTATCACCCGCAACCGGGAAACCAAAGGCCGCGGGTGTTCCGCTATCCGCCGCAACAGGCCCTCGTGAATCGCCTGGGCTTTCCCAACATTGGCGCCAAGGCATTGGCCACACAGCTCCGGCAACTCCGTACCCGGCAGGCCATTTACGATTTCCCCATCGGCATCAATTTGGGGAAATCCAAGGTTACTCCCTTGGCTGATGCGCCGTCAGACTATCTTGGTTCCCTCAAACTTCTCCACGCGCTGGGGGATTTTTTCGTCATCAACATCAGCTCTCCCAATACGCCCGGGCTACGGGATCTGGCCCAACCGGACGATCTGCGGCGTCTGCTTTCCTCCCTGCAGGAGTTCAACCGGTCCACCTCCGACCCCAAACCTCTCCTCTTGAAAATCTCCCCGGACACGGAGGACCGTTACTTCCCCGACATTATCTCGATCACCCGTGAATTTCATCTCGCCGGCATCGTGGCAACCAACACCACCTCCCAACGTGGCACCGACGACCCGCGCGAAACCGGTGGCCTCAGTGGCCGACCCCTGACCCATCGCGCTCTCGCGGTCGCCCGCCTCATCCGCCCCCTTTTGAGCAAGGAGCAGATTCTCGTGGGCGTGGGCGGGATCATGAACTCCGGCCACTACTTGAACCGCCGTCAGGCCGGTGCCGATCTCGTCCAAATGTATACCGGCCTCGTCTACCTCGGCCCCACCGCGGCCTGGGATATCTTGGGACGTTCCTAAGCCAGTCTTTTTGAGAGACTGGCGGTCTTCCTTCACGCAAACCTTCTGCGTTAACGAAAAACCTATTTGGATTTGCCCACCCTTTTCTTGATCTTACCGGTTTTCTTATCAGGCGGATTCTCGTTTTTCTGCTCGAGCAGCCACAACAAATCCGACAGCCGGTTCAGGTATCTCGGAACCAAACTCCGGATATTCCCCTGGGCTTTCTCGAGCTTCCAAACTTCCCGCTCCGCCCTCCGGCACACCGTCCGGGCGAGATCCAAAGCCGCCCCGGTCGGCGAGCCTCCCGGAGTCGACCAGCCCTTGGCCTTCGGCGCCGCTTTCTCCATTTTCTCGATTTGCCGGTCCAGCAAGTCCAGATCCTCCTCCTTCAACCTCGCATAGCCGTCAGATTCATACCGGTGCAGATCCTCTGGAGCCACCGCCAACTCCCCCATCAACCCCACCAAGGCCTTCTGGATCTTCTCGAGGAGCTCCTGGTCCGGCTTTTTCGCCAGGGAGCGGGCCAAGCCAAGGCCTGCGTTGAGCTCGTCCACCGACCCGTACGCCTCCACCCGGGGATGATCCTTGGAGACACGCCGCCCATACATCAGGGCAGTCGAACCCCCGTCCCCAGTGCGTGTGGAAATTGACATTTCTCTGAATTACCCGAGGGATGCTAGTATCCAAGTACTTCCATGAACCGCCAACGACTCGTCTCCCTAGCCGTCCTCGGCGGTGGTGTGGCCCTCCTTGCCCGCCAATCCGGCTTCATTCACCTGGATCTCTATCTTTTCGGCTTTGATCTTCGCCTGCCCCTGGTGCTGCTCGGCTTCCTCCTCGCCGGCTTCCTCGCCGGCGCCCTGCTGAAATCCTCCTAAACGTGTCCCGGTCCGCCCGTCTCCTTTTCGGAAATACCGACCGGGTCCCTGACCTCGCCTACGCGACCGGGATCTTCGTCCCGGACGACTTCGCCTGGTTCCAAACCCCCCGTGGCAAAACCCACGCCCTCCTTGGCCCCCTCGAAATCGACCGCGCCCGCCGCACTGCCACCGTCGACTCCTGCCTCGACTTGGAAGGAGAGAAGAAGCGGCTGGGGCTGGACAAATTTCCTTTCCCCCGAATTCTGGCTGCCATTCTCCGCCGCCACGGAGTCCGCTCCGCAGAAGTTCCCTCATCTTTTCCCATCGGACTTTTCCGGGAACTCCAGAAAGCCGGAATCCGTCTTCGTCCCATCCC
>CAZWQT010000027.1:14102-16717 GCA_964635945.1 uncultured Akkermansia sp.
TGCGACCCCCACGAACGCGGCTCCGGCCCCCTCCGCGCCCACCAAGCCATCATCTTGGACATCTTTCCCCGGGACCCCCGCACCGGCTACTTCGGCGACATCACCCGCACGGTCGTGAAAGGCCACGCCTCCGACTCCCTTCGCCACCTTCGTGCCACCGTGGCCCAGGGGCAGAAAAGAGTTCTCCACCATCTTCGGCCGGGCCTCGACGGCCGGAAGGCGCAAGAAGATCTGCGGAACTGGTTCCGGGACCAAGGATATCCCACGGAGATCCGGCAGGGTCGCTGGACCGGATTTTTCCACGGGGTCGGCCACGGATTGGGGCTGGAAATCCACGAGGCCCCCCGCTTTGCCATCCCCCGGATTCCCCACGGTTGCGTGCTGACGGTGGAACCTGGCCTGTATGTCCCTGGGCTCGGCGGGGTCCGGATCGAGGATGTCGTTCATCTCACCGGGAAGAGCTATCGGCGCCTCACCCGCTTTCCTCAGGTCTGGGAATTACGATGACTCGAGGGTGGCTGCTCATTGTTTTCGTGGCGACTCCCCTATTCGCGGCCCAGCCCAAGCCCAAGGAAAAACCACCCACCTTGGAACGGGTGAACACCGAGCTCCTGGCCCGGGGCGCCCTCCTGATCGATCCTCTCACCGGCGAGGTGCTTTATGCCAGAAACGTGGACGAGGCGTTTCCACCGGCCAGCACCGTCAAGATGATGACCGCCCTCGTGGCCTACGAGAAAACCGGGGGGCTCGGCACCATCACCATCCAACCGGAGGATACCCGGGTGGAACCCAGCCATGTCCCCCTGCGTCCGGGGGAGCGGGTGGAAATCTCCGATCTCCTCCGCTCCATCATCATTGGATCCGACAATGACAGCGCCATGGCTCTCGCTCGGGCCACCGCCGGATCTTCCGATCGTTTTGTCGAGGAGATGAACGCCGAGGCCCAGAAGCTGGGCATGACTCGGACCCGCTTTGGCAATCCCCACGGACTTCCCGGGACCAGTCAACGCACCACCGCCCGGGATTTGATGATTCTTTTCAACGCCTTCTTGGCCAAACCGGATCTCCGCCGGATGGCCCAGACCCCTGCCTATCATCTCCGGACCGCCATCGGTCTGCAGAGAATGAAAAACCACAACAAACTCCTTGGTGTCTATCCGGGCATGGGGCCTGCGAAGACCGGTTGGACCTACGAATCCCGTCACACCTTTGCAGCCGCCGCAAAACGGGATGGGCGGGAACTCCGCCTCACCCTCCTGCGGAGTGCCAACAAGTGGAAGGATACCCGGCTGCTCTTCGATTACGGTTTTGCCAACTTGCCGGCCACTCCCGCCCCGGCCCCAACCGCCTTGGCTAGTCCGGAGCCCGCCGATTCCCGCCTGACCGTGCCGGCCCCAAGTGAAAAGGTTTTGATCCAACCCGACCCGATCATCTACACCGTCCGTAAAGGAGACTCCCTGAGCGGAATCGCCAAACGCTACCGCGTCGGCGTGGAGGACATTCTCCTGATCAACCCGATGGACGATCCCGATTTCCTTGTCCCCGGACAAGTGATTCGCATCCCCCAAAAACCGAAAGTCCCTTAAGCCCTTAGCTTCTGAACCCCCGAACTCCTCAGGAACCAAATCCCCGCTCCCACCACACAAAGTCCCGCGGAAAACCACTGCCCCCGGCTTAGTCCTGCAAGCAAAGGATCCCCCCCATCGGGCTCCCGGAAAATTTCCAAGCCGATCCGGATCACTCCGTAAGCCATAAAAAAGGCCCCCGTGACCTTGCCGCTTGGCTGAAGATTCTTCGACCGCAGCCAGTACATCATCAACCCCAGTACCAGGCCCTCTCCGACCGCCTCATAAACTTGGGAGGGATGACGCGGAGTCTGGATTCCGGAATCAGGAAAAATCACCGCCCAAGGCACCTGGCTGGGCCGGCCCCACAACTCTCCGTTGATGAAGTTGGCAATTCGACCCAGAAAAATTCCGACCGGCGCCAGCACCGCGGCGTTGTCCGACACGGCCCAGCCATCGACCCGGTTTTTCCATGCCCAAAAAAGAAATCCCAGCAAAGCTCCCGCGATACCCCCGTGACTGGCCATCCCCCGCAGGCCCCCGTTCCAGAAGGCAATGACGCTCACCGGATTCCGGACCGTCTCCGCCCAATCATAGAGGAGGCAGTATCCCAGCCGACCGCCGATCAAAACCCCCAAAACCGTGTAAAAAAGAATCTCGGAGATCTGGTTGTCATTCAGGGAAGACCATCCCTTTTTCCGGAACCAGCCCAGGCCGTAATACCACGCCAAAAACCCAGCCACGTAGGCCATCCCGTAATACCGGATTCCCCACCCGCTCCCGAACTCGATCAGGAACGGATTCAGGTCATGCACGTAATATCCAAACATTAGAAAAAACTAGGGCCCGGTGCCTAGGTAGGCCGATCAGAAAAGCAAAAGGGCGGCTCTGTCGAGCCGCCCTTTTATCAAAACCTAAAGTCTTCGACTTATTTGCTGTCGCCGAAGTCCCCAAGACTACGGGTGAAGGTCCACTCGCCGGGGGTGATCACCAAAGTGTCCCAGGCTTCGTCGACGCATTCCGCCATCGCCGTGAAGGGCGAGGTCACCA
>CAZWQT010000028.1:0-15885 GCA_964635945.1 uncultured Akkermansia sp.
TGATGTTGGAAGCGTCCATCGCGCCCTCGGCCGCGCCGGCGCCGACGAGGGTGTGGAGCTCGTCGATGAAGAGAATGACGCTCTTGAGCTTGCGGATCTCCTCCATCACGGCCTTGATCCGCTCCTCAAACTGTCCGCGATACTTCGTGCCGGCCACCATGAGGGCGAGGTCGAGGGTGATCACCTTCTTGTCGCGGAGGATTTCGGGAACGTTGCCGGAGGCGATCTCCTGGGCGAGGCCCTCGACGATGGCGGTCTTGCCAACGCCGGCTTCCCCGATCAGGACGGGGTTGTTCTTGGTGCGGCGGCAGAGGATCTGGACCACGCGTTCGATCTCGTTTTTTCGGCCGATGACGGGGTCGAGCTCCCCCTTGCGGGCCAATTCGGTGAGGTCCCGGCCGAAGGCTTTGAGGGCGGGGGTTTTGACATCCTTGCGGGAGGGGGCGGAGCCACCACCGGTGCCGGCGGGCTCGGGTCCGGGCTGGCCGGGTTCTTCGCCGGCAGCGGAAGCCTCGGCGCCTTCCTCGAAATTCGGGTCCAGCTCCTTCAGGACTTCCTGGCGGGCGCGCTCGATATCGACTTCCAGGGATTTGAGGACGCGGGCGGCGACGCCATCGCCCTCCCGCAGCAGGCCGAGAAGGATATGTTCCGTGCCGACGTAGGAGTGGTGGAGGGCCTTGGCTTCCTTGGAGGCAAGGGCCAGGACCTTTTTCACCCGCGGCGTATAGGGAATGTTGCCGGTGACCTTGGTGTCCGGGCCGGTGCCGACCTGTTTCTCCACCTCCATGCGGACGGTCTCCAGATCCAGACCCATTTTTTGGAGAACATTGACGGCGACACCCTGACCTAACTTTATGAGGCCCAACAAGATATGCTCGGTACCAACGTAGTTATGGTTAAACCGGTCGGCCTCCTTGCGGGCCAGCGCGAGAACCTGCTGGGCGCGAGGAGTGAAGTTGTTCATCAGGTTACTTTAGTCCAAGCCGATCAGAGGTGCAATTTACGCATGGCGGGTTCGGTCACACCTTTGAGTTTCTCGCGAAGAAGATCGGCCCGGAAGGCGTCCCGTTCCTCGGCCCCCAACTTCTTTTGGGAGGCGTGTTGGAGGTGGGCGGGTTGGGTGGAGATGAGAAGGGTATCGATCTTGGGCTTGAGGGAAGCGGCAAGGAGACCGAGATCGGCCGCCAGGCGCAGAAGGCTGAGGAGGTTCAGGGCTTCCTTGGAGGAGATGGAGTAGGCGTGCAGAAGGATACCGTAAGAGCGGCCAACCTGATCGGCGAGCATCCGGGCCTTTTCCTGGATGAGTTTTTGGCGGGCGTTGCTCTCTAAATCGATCAGCTGGCGCACCACTTTGGTGAGGCGCTCGAGGATCTGCTTTTCGGATTCGCCAAGGGTGGTTTGGTTGGAGATCTGGAACAGGTTGCCGAGGGCCTCGGTGCCTTCGCCGTACAGCCCGCGGACGGCGAGGCCCAGTTGGTTGACCGATTTAATGACCTGGTTGATTTGTTCCCCCAGAACGAGGCCGGGCAGGTGAAGCATGGCGGAGGCACGCATCCCGGTGCCGACGTTGGTGGGGCAGGCGGTGAGATAGCCGAGGGAGGGGGAGAAGGAGAATTCGACTTTTTCCTCCAGGGTGGAGTCGAGCTTGTCGGCCGCGTCCCACGCCTCCTGCAGATGAAAACCGGGGCGCAGGGCCTGCAGGCGGAGGTGATCCTCCTCATTGATCATGACGGAAAGGGTTTCATCCCCGTTGACGACAAGTCCGCTGCCGGCGTTCTTGGCGGCGTGTTCCCGCGAGATGAGGTGTTTTTCGACGAGAAGCTGTTTCTCGAGGGGGCCCAGGGCCTCCATCGCCACGGACATTTTGGCCGGTCGCATGATGGAGAGGTCGCTGACGGCGGGCTGAATGGTCTCGAGGAGCTTGAGGCGGTCGGCTTTCTTGAGCCAGCCGGGGAAAGGATAATCTTTTACGTTCCGGGCGAGGCGGACGCGGCTGCTGATGACGATGCCGGATTCCGTATCCGGGGGCGGGGCGGAGGAAGCGTGGCCGTTCTCGGCTTTCACGATTCCTATCTTAAAGCTGAACGTTCCCGTTGGCAACGGTGGGACGATGAAAATCCAGGCTTAAGTAGAAATCCGAAAACGAATCGTTTACGTTTACAATTACGTTTACGAGAAATCTCAGCGATCCCGGCGCCCCTGCGGTAAAAACATTCAAGCCTCCAACTTGTGGAACGGGGACGGGGCTTTTACGATGGGAACCATGGCGGCGAATCTGACCACGGAATATGCGGTGAGGGCCCTGGTGGTGCTGGCGCTGGAGGGAGGGCAGGGAAGAATCCGGCAGGCCGCCTCTTTGGCGAAGGCTTCGGGCACCCCGGCCAAGTTTATGGAGCAGGTCCTGCGCACCCTGAAAAAGGGTGGATTTGTGGTGAGCCAGCGGGGCGCGGGTGGGGGGTATGATCTGGCCCGGCCGCCGGAAAGGATCACTTTGCGGGAGGTTGTTGCCTGGATGGAGGGGGGGGAAGGAAACGGGGCCGGAGCGGGGCCGCTGAGCGAGGAGTGGAGCCGGTTGTGCCGTGAGGCGGAGGCGGCGAGGCAGGCGGTCCTGGAGAGGGAAAGTCTGCGCGATCTGATGGAAAAAGTGCAGGCGCGGATGGCGGGGAGGGGCCGGGGTTCGGAATACCAGATTTAGGCCGGCCGTCGGCTTGCCCGGCGGGCGGGAGTGCGGGATACTTTTCCGATGTCCCAATCTTTTTCCTCCGGCGGATGGCCGGGTTCGGAAGGCCCTCTCTTCATCCTTGGAAACCTCCGGGTGGACTTGACCCTTCTGCTGATCGGGGTCCACACGCTGGCCATGGCCGTGGCGGCGATCTTGGCGGCTTCGGGATTGGGAGACTGGGTGAACCAGGCCGCCTTTGCGGCCGGGGATCTCCGGGCCGGGCAGATCTGGACGCTCCTGACCTATCCGTTCGTACACGACATCCGGCAGGAGGGGCTGTGGTTCGGTCTGGAGATGCTGATGTTTTTCTGGTTTGGAAGGGAAGTGGAATCGGCCATCGGCCGGCGGTCCTACGGCCTGCTTTACGGGGCGTTGGCCGTGGTTCCGGCCCTGGTGCTGGCCGGCACCGGTCCGCTGCTGGGCTCCTCGGTCTTGGTGGGATCCGGAACGATCAGTTTTGCGGTTTTTCTTTCCTTCTGCGCCCTCCACCCGGGTGCCCAGTTTTTTTTCGCCGGTTTGACCGCCAAGTGGGTGGGCTGGATCCTGCTGGCGATCTACAGCTTGGTGGCTTTTGCCGGGCGTGACTGGCCGGGCCTGCTTCAGCTCTGGCTCTCCTCCCTTTTTGCCGTGGCCTGGGTCCGGCGGGGCGGGATGCCCTGGCCGACGATCGGCATTGGCAGGGGCCGGAAAAAGTCCGCCAAGACCAAGACAACGGCCAAAAAAACCACGGTGGCCCCGGTGTTGGAAAAAGTGGATGCCATCCTCGACAAGATCTCCCGGGAGGGCATCCACTCCCTGACGGCGGCGGAAAAAAAGCAGCTCGAGGACGCGCGGGCCCGGCTTCTGCAAAAAGATCGGCAAAGCCGCTGACCGCGGTACCTTGCGGGAATGGTGGTGGTGACGAAGGAGCCCCGCGCGGGCCGGACAAACTGGAAAACCTGGACGCCGAAGGAAAGGGGCACGCTCTGCTTCGTACTCCAGGCCGGGCGCATCCTGCTGATTGAAAAAAAACGCGGGCTGGGGGCGGGCAAGGTGAACGGGCCCGGAGGCCGGATTGAGCCCGGGGAAAGCGCGGAACAGGCGGCCATCCGGGAGACCCAAGAGGAGATCGGCATCACTCCCGTCGGCATCGGCTGGGCGGGGGAACTCCATTTCCAGTTCCGCGACGGCTACTCGCTGCATTGCTCGGTCTACCGGGCCGGGGAATTCCACGGGGAGCTGATCGAGACGGCCGAGGCCAAGCCTTTCTGGCATCCGGTGGACGACATGCCCTACGGAAGGATGTGGTCGGACGATGAGCACTGGATGCCGCGTCTGCTGGCAGGCGAGAAGTTCCGTGGCTGGTTTGAATTCGACGGGGACCGCATGGAGTGGTTCCGGATGGAGGCGGCATGAGCCGGAAAATCCTGGTCACGGGAGCCGCGGGTTTCGTCGGCTATCACCTGTGCGAAAAACTTCTGCAAAAAGGAGACGCGGTGGTCGGTCTGGACAATCTGAATGACTACTACGACCCCAAACTCAAAGAGGCGCGGCTGGATTTGTTGAAAAAGAAGAAAGCGTTCCGGTTTGTACGGGCGGATCTGGGGGACCGGACCGGGGTGGAAAAACTTTGGCAGGAAGTCCAGCCCGAGGTGGTGGTGCATCTGGCGGCCCAGGCGGGGGTGCGCTACAGCCTCACCCATCCCCACGCCTACTCCCGAAGCAATCTCGAGGGCATGATGGATGTCCTGGAGGCCTGCCGGGCGCAAAAGACCTCCCACCTGATTTTTGCCAGCTCCAGTTCGGTCTATGGTCTGAACCAAAAGATGCCCTTTTCCGAGCGGGACAACGTGGATCACCCGGTCTCCCTGTATGCCGCCACCAAGAAGGCCAACGAGCTGATGGCCCACTGCTACGGGCACCTGTATGGGCTGCCGCAGACGGGGCTGCGGTTCTTCACGGTGTATGGCCCGTGGGGCCGGCCGGACATGGCTTACTACAAATTCACCCAAGCCATCCTGGCAGGGAAAGAGATTGAGCTGTTTGGAGAGGGAAAACTGAAACGGGACTTCACCTACGTGGATGACATTGTGGAAGGGGTGGTGCGCCTGACGGAAAAGCCGCCCCGGGGAAATCCGCAATGGGACGGGACGAAACCGGATCCGGCCACCAGCCCCGCTCCGTACCGGATCTACAATATCGGCAACAATCGTCCGGTGGAGGTGATCCGGTTGGTGCAGGCGATCGAGGCGGCGACGGGAAAGAAGGCAAAGATTGTTTCCAAGCCGGTGCCACCCGGGGACGTGGTGGCGACGGCGGCCGATGTGACGGATCTGGAAAAAGCCGTGGGTTTCAGGCCCAATACCCCGCTGGAGGAGGGGGTGAAAAAGTTTGTGGAATGGTATCGGGGGTACGCAGCGGTTTAGAGGTAACCCTGGTAGGCCGCTTTTGATGAAAGCGGCTGCCCCTTTTTGGCCCCCTCAAACCTACCCCCGCCCATCCAATCAACTCGTTCCACGATGGAAGGAACACCCGCTTACGCGGGGGGATTGTCAAAAGGGGCCTATCAAAAGCTACAACGCCACCGCCTCGTCGATGAGCATCACAGGGATGCCGTCGCGGACCAGGTAGCCTCGCTTGCCGTCTTCACGCCACAACAAGGCCTCAAAATCGTCTGCCACTTTTTCTCCCCGGAGATTTTGCAGAGCCCCTTGGCGGGCCTGTTGAAGGAGTCGCTCGACGGTACCCTTATCCGCCAGCCGAAGAGGCTGCAGGGATTCCGGGCAACGAAGGATGGCCAGCAGCTCTGGATCGACCGCGGTGGCGGTGCTCATCGGGTGGAACCCGGGGAGGCTTATTTCTTCTTCTTGAGGAGAGGGAGACCGGTACGGTCGTTTTCAGTAACCTCGTAGCCGTCGGGCAATTTGTCCATGGCCCCGGCGCCGGGTTCAGAGGCGAAATAATAAAGGGTGACGGTTTGGCCGCCCCGGAGGGTCTGTTGACGGCTATGCAGGTGGTAGGTTTTGCCGTTCTTCTTGCTGACGGTGCTGAATGCCATATGAGAGTTCTCCTTTGGTTGGTTGGGCCCAGGGGCCTTCCACTTATCTTGGGGATCCCCGGTTTTTTGAAAATCCTTAATTTCCAGTTCCTCACATTCCCCGATCGTGGGGTGAGATGTTCCCGGACTTGCGTCGGGCAAGGGCGGGAGCACTATCAAAGACATGTTCACGCGGCGCCGGTTTCTTGGACTCATTCCCGCCCTCGGGGCCGCCCGGGGCCTGGCGGCCTCCACGGACAAGGTTCCCACCCGTAACTTTGGCCGGCATGCGGAACAGGTCAGTGTCGTCGGGTTGGGAGGCCACACCCTTGCCTTATCCAAAGACATTCCCGAGGCCACCCGGATCGCCCATGAAGCCGTCGACCGGGGCATTACCTTCTTCGACAATGCCTGGGATTATCACGGGGGCCGCGCAGAGGAGTGGATGGGCAAGGCGCTGGAGGGAATCCGCGACAAAACCTTTCTCATGACCAAGGTTTGCACCCACCAGAAGCCTTTGCCGGAAGGCGGCAAAGAGGGGGCCATGAAGATGTTGGAGGAATCGCTGCGCCGCCTGAAAACCGACCGGGTCGACCTTTGGATGCTCCACGAGATGAAAACTGAGGATGAGGTGAAAAAATTTTACGGCCCCGGCGGGGCGGCTGAAGCCTTTGATTTGGCAAAGAAACAGGGAAAAGTCCGGTATCTCGGCTTCACCGGTCACGATGAGCCCGGAGTTCACTTAAAGATGATTGAGGGTGGTTATCCTTTTGACGCCTCCCTCCAGCCGGTCTCGGCATTGGGCACGCTCCACTCCCGCCGTTTTGAAAGCGAAGTGATCCCTGCGCTGGCCAAAGCCAAAATCGCGGTGATCGGCATGAAGGGATTCGGCGGCAGCAAGCGGGCCCACGAAAAGGGGCTGATGACCGCGGAGAAGGTCGTCCGGTATGCCCTGAGCTATCCGGAGGTCTGCACCCACCTGATCGGGGTCGACCAGTTTAATTACGTCGGTGAGGCTGCCGTGGCGGCGACCAAGATCCCCATGTCTGTCGACGAAAGAAAAGCTTTCGTCCAATGGTGTGACCTACGCGGCGGCGCGGCCTATGCGATGCATGCCCAACCCGGGCACCGGGACGGTGGTTGTTGCGGAAGTTCCCTGGTCTAGGGGCAAGTTGGTTTGAAGTTCGCCCTTCTGGTTTTCGGCTACGCCGTTTCCATGGCCGGCTCGAATCTCCTTTTTAAGGTGGCTTCGGAAAAGGAGGGGACCCAGTGGTGGCTATGGTTTTTGGCGGGGAATGTGGTCGGCTTCGGATGTCCGGTCCTGATCACGTACGCCCTGCGGGAACAGAGTCCCCACCTGGTGTATGCCTTCACCTTGGGGGCCGGTTTTGTCCTCGTGCAGTTGGCTGGGTGGTTCTTCTTTCATGCCCCGATCACCGCCATGCAGGTCGGGGGACTGGCCCTGACGGCGGCGGGCCTGGTGATGTTGCAGTTGGGAAAGGCCTAGAAAAGGTCGGCTACCGGCCGGGAGTGTTCGTTTCCGTTTAAGGTTACGTTTAGGAAAAGATTCGAACTAAAACCTACAACGAGCCGACGGCGAGGGCCACGGAGGCCAGCAGCAGGGCCGCGCCGGTGAGACGCACCGCCAAAACTCTTTGATCGTGATAGGCGGAGCCCCCGCCCAAGGCTCCTTCCAGCAAGATGGCCCACAGCCCGCGGGTGGCATACACCACGTTGGTGGCGGTGGCGTGGCCGAAGAGGCCGATGACAAAGACCAGCAGGGAGGTCTGGAAGCCGATCACGACCGAGCCGCCCAGGGCTCCGGCGCGGGCCGAAGGGGGCAGAAGCTGCGCTTGTCTTCTTTTTCCAAAGAATTCCGGGGCGAACAGGAGCGGGGTGAGCAACACGAGGGTGGCGAACATCAGCGGCTGGAACCAACCGACCCCGAGCATTTTGGCGAAATTTTGGACGGTGATGTCGGTCAGCCCGAAAAAGAAGGCAGCGAGAAGGGCCCAACCGGCGGTGGCACGATCCAAGGCCGCAGCCTCCTTTTTTCCATGGAGAATTCCCGGGGAAAGGGAGAGCAACGCCACCGCAAGGGAGGAGAGGACTGCTCCCGCCATCAACCCCGGGTGAATCGGTTCTCCCAACAGGACCACGGAAAGGAGTGCGACAAAAATGGTTTTCATGCCAAGGACGGGAGTCGCCAAAGAGAAGTCGCCCTTGGCGAGGGCCCGGATGGCGCAGGCCCGGCCCACGAACAGGGCGCTGCCGGCCAGAAATGCCCCCAGAAAACCTTCTGCATGAGGTGCTCCCGGCAAAAACAGCACCAATGGGGCGGACCAGCCTGCCATGGCCAGGTTGGAGATCGCGTTGACGAGGCGGGGGTGGGCGCCGCGACGCAGACCGAGCTTCATTCCCCAGGAACCGAGGGAGTAAAGAAAGGAAGCGATGAGGGGAAGGGCCAGCGGCATGAATTCGGGACTAGAATGCCGAAGGGGTGGGCCTAGACCAGATCTGTCGGCGGCTTGCTGGTGAGCCCCGAGTCGGATAGGAAGAGGGGATGTTGCGTGAGTTTATTCCCGTGCTGTTTTCCATCGGGATGGCGCTGGCCATCGCCCTAGGGGGCATTCTGGTGGCCCTCCTGATTGGCAAGGTGGGTCTTCGCAACAGAGGCAAGGATCTGGCGTACGAGTGCGGGAAAGACCCGATCGGCGGAGGTTCGGCGCGGTTTTCGGTGAAGTTCTACTTGGTCGCCATGATCTTCATTCTTTTCGACATCGAGGTGATCTTTATGTACCCGTGGGCGGTCAGCCTGCTCGGTTTTCAGCAAAGCGGCTTGGGCTGGCAGGTGTTTGGACTGATGCTGGCCTTTGTGCTCCTCGTTGAGGTTGGCCATCTATACGCGTACAAGAAGGGAGTGTTCGACTGGAACAAGCGGGGCTGACTTATGGGAGAAGGTGGCGGGATTTTGATTTAGTTCAGTTCGTTGGTCTGCCGAAGTGGTGAAGGCTTGTGACGACTGAGGGGGTGAAGGACTTGGGCAGGGATTTTCCTTGGACGAGGATCTTGTGGGTCCGTCCGAAGAATGAGGGGTGAGTCAGGTGGCGGAAGTTGCGAACCCAGGACTCGGTGGGATTTTGAGTTCCGGTCAGGATCGGGGAGGCCAGGTGGGTCAGGCCCCGGGCAAAGTCGGTTAGCCCGTAATTATCCAGCCCCGCTTGGATCCCGATTTCCTCGAGTTCCGTGAAGTTCACGTGGGCGGTCAGATCCTGTTCACCGGGGTCGGCCAGGGGATCCCGGCTTTTTTGGTGATGACGCAGGGCGACCAGTGTGCCGGCGGCATGGGCCGGGGAAGAGAGCTCCCTGAAGGAAAAACCGTAATCCAGGGTCAGGACCAGTCCCTGGCAAATTCGGGAGCCAACTCTTTGCATCCAAGGACCGCTTTCCGGACGGAATTCAAAGGTAAAACCCTCCACCTCGGGCGGGGAAAACCGTTGGATGATTTCGCGCGCCGGCGGTTCCGGCTGTTTTTCCACCCAGACAAATCCAGAGCCTTCTCCATCCACGAACTTTTCCTGCCAACCCCCGTGGCGGTACGTGAAGATGCGGACGGGGAAGCTATCCACCAGCTCACAGGAGTAGAAAAAGCAGGGAACCCTGCCGGACTGAAAAGATTCCAGGGAGTCGTGCCATTGGATGGGAAAATCCGGAGCCAGTTCCCGGAGGGTGGCCTGCTGTCTTTCCCGTAGCCTGGGCCGAGGCTCGATCAGGTGAAGGCTTACCGTTTTTTTTAGTGCGGGATGATCCCTGCGCGCCGCCGCCAAAATGTCCCGGGCCAGCCATCCCGCATCGGCGCCCTGTTCGATCAGGTTGAAGGGCTTGGGGCGGCCCAGGGCTTCGTGAAGTTCATCCGCCTGCCGGGCCAGCAGTTGCCCGAGGACGGGACCAGGGGAAACCGGGGTGAGAAAATCACCTTCTTGGCCGGTCCGGGTTTTGCCGGAGGCATAAAAACCGTGCTCAGGATGGTATAAAGCCGTTTCCATAAAGTCGTGGAAGGGCAGGGGGCCCTGAGTCCGGATTTGTTCGGCGAGCAGGACAGGGAGGGCTGACTTCAAGGTGTGCGTATCTTATTCGGTCGGCCTCCGGGGGGCGAGGTTGACGGCTCTTGGGGCGAACTTAGGTTAAGGGTTGTGAATGCAATTCTGTTCCTGGGGCTGGCCTTTTTTGTTGCTTACGCCACAGCTCAGACGACCCCGGTGGGCCTTTCCGACCTGCCCTCGGCGGAGTCCAAACCCAAATTACCGGGGATGGATGAGGCGGCTCCGGCTCCCGACCTTTCCGGAGTCAGTCCCGCCGATTCCCCCTCCATTCCGCAAGTCCGTCCTCCCGCGGTGGATCCCGGCAAAAAAAAGGCTGCGGATGACTCCGACTGGGCCGCCCAGGCCATGTTGCAAAAAAAGGAGGAGGCCAAGCAGAAGGAGGAGGAGCAGGCCCTTCAGGCCAAACAGCAGGCACGGGATTCCCAGCAGGATTTGGAAAAAGATAAAAAGGAAAAGGAGCAAAAAGCCAAGGCCTCCAGCCAACCGTCGGTAGCGAAGGCCGCCGTGCCCGGCTTTGGCGAGGCGGATAGTCAGAAACTTCCGGTGGTGACCGGCTTGGACGGGGTGAAACCCCGCGCCATGGCCTCTGGGGACGGGCGGGTGCAGCCTGGTTTTGACTCCTTTACCGGGCCTTCCGGCACGAGCCCCATGGGAAAAGATTTTCAATCCGGGGCCAAACCAATCATGCCGGGAACCGCCTCGACGGACGGACGGATGCAGGTGGCTCCACAACCCCCTTCCGGTGGCTATAAGAGGATCTCCCAGGATCCCAACACCTACCCACCCGGGTATGGCGAAAAGAAACCAGTGACCCCGCCCCCTGCACCGAAACCTGTGGTCATCCCCCCGAATCCGCCGACCGGTGATCCCAAAAGGGTGATCGACGATACCAAGGCGGGCGTGTCGCCTTACGATAACAGTAAGAAAGTCCCGGATCCCCGTTCGCAAAGGCGTTTCTAGGGCTCGCTCTGCGCTCTTGGCATTGCCTCTTTTCCTCGGCTAGCGTCCTCCGGTGCCTGTTGTTGATATAATCCTCTTCCCGTTTCGGGATTACCTGTGGTTTTACGCCGCCTTCTTTATCTTTGTCCTCGGCGTGCTGGCCCTGGACCTCGGGGTGTTTCACCGGAAAGCCCATGCCATCGGGATGCGGGAGGCTGCGGGGTGGAGCGTCTTCTGGATCACTTTGGCGCTATTGTTTAATTTCGCCTTTTACCTCTACTGCAAACACGAGTTTTCCCGGGATCCACAGCTCTTGGCCCTGTCCGGTTTTGACCCGGACCGGCAAGCCCGGTATTCGGCTCTCGAGTTTCTGACCGGCTTCATCGTCGAAAAGTCCCTCGCCGTCGACAACCTCTTCATTTTCGTGGTGGTTTTCAAGTTCTTCGGCATTCCCGCCAAGTATCAGCATAAGATCCTCTTCTGGGGCATCCTGGGTGCCATTTTTTTCCGGGTGGTGTTCATCGCCCTGGGTGCCGTCCTTCTGCAAATCCACTGGGTGAACGTGCTCCTCGGGGTCTTCCTGGTCCTGACCGGCATCAAGATCTTCTTCTCCCCGGACAACGCCATCGACCCGGAAACCAACCCGTTCCTGCGTTTCCTGCAGAGGGTCTTGCCGGTCACGCACCGTATGGAGGAGGGGAAGTTCTTCCTGAAGAGCGGCTCGGTCTGGAAAGTCACCCCGCTGATGATCTGCCTCATCTTCATCGAATTTTGCGACATCGTCTTCGCCATCGATTCCGTGCCCGCGATCTTTGCCATCACGAAGGAGCCTTTGATCGTCCTGACCTCCAACGTTTTCGCCATTCTCGGACTGAGGGCGCTTTATTTCCTCCTTGCCGGAGTGGTGGATAAGTTCCACTTCCTCAAGTTCGGCCTCGGCTTGGTCCTGGTCTTTGTCGGCCTAAAGATGGCCTGGCTGAACGATGTCTTTGGCGGAAAGTTCCCCATTGCCTGGTCCCTGGTCATCATCACGGCACTCGTGGGGGGCTCGATCGCACTGTCGTTACTCCTTCCGCAGAAGGCCAAGCAGCAATCAACCTGATGGGAAATCCTCCGCCCGCGAAAGGTGGAAGGATTCGTTGCCCAAGGGGGGAGTAGGCGGTTCTCCCGCCCTTCCCTCCGCTCGCTCCCGCAGCCCCGAAAGGGCCTAGTACCGATAGTGCTCGGGCTTGAAGGGGCCCTCGGCAGGAATGCCGAGGTAGTCCGCCTGATCCTTGGTGAGCTTGGTCAGTTTCACCCCGATCTTCTCAAGATGCAGTCGGGCGACTTCCTCATCCAGCTTCTTGGGCAGGACGTAGACCGCCGGCTTGTAGATCGTGCGGTTCTTCCAGAGATCCAGCGCGGCCAGGGTCTGGTTGGAAAAGCTGTTGCTCATCACAAAGCTCGGGTGGCCCGTGGCGCAGCCCAGGTTCACCAGCCGACCTTCGGCGAGAAGAAAGAGTTCCCGGCCATCGGGGAAGACGTACTTGTCGAGCTGGGGCTTGATATTGACCCGCTTCACTCCGGTGAGGTTGTTGAGCTTGTCGACCTGGATTTCGTTGTCGAAGTGGCCGATGTTCGCAACTACGGCCTGATCCTTCATCTTTTTCAGGTGTTCGATGGTGATGACATCCTTGTTGCCGGTGGTGGTGATGTAAATGTCCGCGCGACCCAGGGTCTCCTCGACGGTGGTCACCTCGTATCCCTCCATCGCAGCCTGCAAGGCGTTGATGGGGTCGATTTCGGTCACGATCACACGCGCGCCCTGGCCACGGAGTGACTGGGCGGAACCTTTGCCCACATCCCCGTAGCCGCAAACCACCGCGACCTTGCCGGAGATCATCACGTCGAGGGCGCGGTTCAGGCCGTCCACCAGCGAGTGGCGGCAGCCGTACAGGTTGTCGAATTTGGACTTGGTCACCGAGTCGTTCACGTTGAACGCCGGGACGAGCAGCTTGCCCAACTCCTGGAGCTTGTAGAGGCGATGCACCCCGGTGGTGGTCTCCTCCGCCACGCCTTTCCACTCCTTGACCAGCTCGTGGAAAATGTAGGGGTTCTCCGCATGGATTTTTTTGAGCAGGTCCTTGATGACCTTCTCCTCATGGCTGGAGGAGGGGGTGTTGACCCAGCCGTCGCCTTCCTCGAGCTCATAGCCTTTATGCAGGAAAAGGGTAACGTCACCGCCGTCGTCGATGACAAGTTGGGGTCCCTTGCCCTCGGGGTTGACGATGGCCTTCCAGGTGCAGTCCCAATACTCCTCCAGAGTTTCGCCCTTCCAGGCGAAGACGGGGATGCCGGCGGCGGCGATGGCCGCAGCGGCGTGGTCCTGGGTGGAAAAGATGTTGCAGCTCGCCCAGCGCACATCGGCGCCGAGATCCACAAAGGTCTCGATCAACACCGCCGTCTGGATGGTCATGTGCAGGGAGCCGGTCACGCGGACGCCGGCGAGGGGCTTGTCCTTGGCGTACTTTTCCCGGATGGCCATCAGGCCGGGCATTTCCTTCTCGGCGATCTCGATTTCCTTGCGGCCGAGTTCGGCCAGGGCGAGGTCCTTGACCTGATAGTCGCCGGCCTTGGGGCCGCGGGTTTTGCTGCTTTTTGGGGCGAGGGTGGTGGTGCTCATGGGTTGGGTCTCCTTTGGGGATTTAATTTAATCCGGCGTGGCGGCGGAGCTCCCGGACACGGTCCGTGTGCTCCCACGGCGCGTAAACGGGGTTTCCGCGGTGGCCAAAATGGCCGTAGTTGGTGGTTTTCGAGTAAATCGGACGGCGCAGGCGCAGTCGGCGGATAATCTCCGCCGGGCGAAAATCGAAAGTCCGGTGGACGGCCTGTTCGATCCGGGAGAAGGGGATTTTTTCCGTGCCAAAGGTGTCGAGGCAGACCGAGACGGGCCGGGGGTGGCCGATGGCGTAGGCGAACTGGATTTCCACCCGGTCGGCCAAGCCGGCGGCCACGATATTTTTGGCAACGTAGCGACCCATGTAGGCGGCGCTACGGTCCACCTTGGTCGGATCCTTGCCACTGAAGGCCCCGCCGCCGTGCCGGCCGGCGCCCCCATAGCTGTCGACGATGATTTTCCGCCCGGTCAGGCCGCTGTCGCCCTCCGGCCCGCCCACCACGAAACGGCCGGTGGGATTGACGAGGAAATCGGTCCGGCGGTCGAGCATGTCGGCGGGGAGAACCTTCTTGATCAGTTTTTCGATGATAAACTTTTCGATCGTGCGGTGGGAGACGCCTTCGGCGTGCTGGGTGGAGACCACCACGGCGGTGATGCGGACGGGGCGGTTGTGCCGGTATTCGACGGAGACCTGGGATTTGGCGTCAGGGCGCAGCCAAGGTACCCGCCCACTTTTTCGGATCCGACTGAGTTCACGGCCAAGGCGGTGGGAAAACATCACGGGGGCGGGCATCAGTTCCGGGGTTTCGCGGCAGGCGTAGCCGAACATCAGGCCTTGGTCGCCGGCGCCTTGCTCGGCGGTCTTCTTGCCGTCCGCCTTCTTGGCATCGACTCCCTGGGCGATATCCGGGCTTTGGCCGGTGAGGGCGTTCATGATGTGCACCTTGTCGGCATGGAAAACATCGTCGTCGTGGGTGTAGCCGATCTCCCGGATCGTTTTGCGGACCAGCGTGTCGTAATCGAGCTTGGCCCGGGTGGTGATCTCTCCGGCGATCACCACCAGGTTGGACTTTACCAGGGTCTCGCAGGCCACGCGGCTCATCGGGTCCTTGGCGAGGCAGGCGTCCAGCACCGCGTCCGAAATGGCGTCGCATACCTTGTCCGGATGGCCTTCGCCAACGGACTCCGAGGAGAAGATGAAGTGTCCACGCATGGTTGTGGAAGAATGGCCCAACCCGGCCCGTGTGCAACAAAATAATATTGATATATCATGATAAGATGATGAATCTTTTAACCAAGATGAGCGACCGTGTGCGACTCCTGGGTGCCTTGGCGGATCCCACCCGTCTGCGGATCCTCTCCGCCCTGAAGGAGACGGAGCTCTCCGTGGCGGAACTGCAAGAGGCTCTCGGGGTGGGCCAGTCCCGGATCTCGAACCATCTCTCGCTTCTGAAGGGGGTGGGCTTGGTCCGGGATCGCCGGGAGGGGCAAAAGGCTTTCTATGGCAGGGCGGAAGCTCCATCGGGAGCCCTGAAGGAGGCCTGGGCCTTTGCCGAAGGGGCGGCTGCCGAGCTTGCCACCAGGAGCCGGGATGCAGAGTCCCTCCGCTTGGTCCTTGCCCGTCGGCAGGAGAAGTCGAAGCGGTACTTTGATGCCGTGGCCGGTCGGCTCGGGAAGAAATACTGCCCGGGACGTTCGTGGGAGGCGGTCGGCAGGCTGCTCCTGGCTTTGGCCCCGCGGGAAACCTTTGCCGACCTTGGCGCGGGGGAGGGACTGATTTCGCAGCTTCTGGCGGCCCGGGCCAAGAAAGTCATCGCGGTCGACAACTCTCCCCGGATGGTTGAGGTCGGGAGCGACCTTGCCAAACGGAGTGGTCTTAAAAATCTGGAATACCGGCTCGGCGATCTGGAAAATCCGCCGATCCGGCCCGGATCCGTGGACGTGGCCATTCTGAGCCAGGCCCTGCACCATGCCGTCCATCCTCCGAAAGCGCTGGAGGCAGCCTGCAAAATTTTGCGTCCCGGGGGCCGGGTTCTGATCCTGGATTTGGTGGAACATCATTTTGAAGCCGCCCGGGAACTCTATGCCGACGTGTGGCTGGGCTTTGCTCCCTCCGACCTTGGGCGGATGATGCGGGAGGCTGGGTTTGAGGGCGTGTCGGTGGAGATTGTGGCGAGGGAGAAGGAGGGTCCGGGATTTCAGACCTTGCTGGGAGTCGGGCACAAACCCGCGTAGCGATTTCGCCCGGCGGCAGTTCGGGGGCGAAAGGTGGAAGAAGGATCGGGGAGAGGCTTGGAATAGCGGATGTTTTGGACTATGGTTTTTGTACGCGCTCGTGGCGAAATGGCAGACGCGCTAGATTCAGGTTCTAGTGGGGCAACCCGTGGAGGTTCAAATCCTCTCGAGCGCAGCTTGGCCAGCGAGAGAGTCCTATGCCGCGGAGCGGTAA
>CAZWQT010000029.1:0-14702 GCA_964635945.1 uncultured Akkermansia sp.
AGGCCGACACGGACGGAGACGGAGTGAACGATGGGGCGGAGGTGGCGGCGGGAACGAACCCGCTCATCAAAAACATCCTGCGGTTCCGGCCGATCGACATGTTGGCACTGGGTAAAGGTAACTTCTCCATTCCAGAATCGAATTTGGCGGAGGGAAGTGTCACGCCGGCTGGCTTCCGTTACAGCTCCTCGACCAATGCTGCCTATTACGGTGGGGTACCTTTCTTTGTCACCGACAAGGCCAACCAGGTCTGGCACGCCGCCAAGGCGCCGGGCGGAGACGGGACGGGGGTGGTTTCGGTAACCTTCCCGATCGCGGTGAACGATGTTTACGGATTTTATACCATGGCCGGCCTCTGGTGGGGTGCGGCGGGATCCTATGTGACCTACACCTTCAACTTCAGCGACGGATCCTCCTACTCCAAAAATCTCACGAACAATGTGGATCTGCGTGACTACAATATTCCTTCCATCTGGGCTAACGATATCAACGGAACGTCTTCCCAGAATGTTTTTGCGGCGGGCAGATATCATCTCGACCGGCAGTGGATCGATCTCGCCGCCGCCGGGCACGGTGGCAAGAACCTAGTCAGCTTCACGGTCACAGACAGCGGCTCATGGGGAAGCAGCCGGATCTTTTTGGCGGCCGCCACCGCCCAAGTGGGAGCCCCCGGCCAGATTCCCCCGGGTGCGACCGACACGGATGGGGACGGAATTCTTGATAGCTTTGAGTTGGGCCTACCCCTCAGCACCAAACCAGACGATGCTGACACGGACGACGATGGACTCAGCGACGGCTTGGAAATCAGCGGAACCACGGATCCGCTCGTCGCCGACACCGACGGGGATGGGCTGAACGACAATGTCGAAACCAACACTGGCACCTACGCTTCGGCCGCCGATCGGGGTACAGATCCGTCCAAGGTCGACACCGATGGGGACGGGCTGAACGACAACGTAGAGAACGCGAGCGGAACCTTTGTCTCGGCGGCCAACCCTGGCACCAATCCGAATCAGGCGGATTCCGACGGGGACGGGGTGAACGACGGAGCAGAAATTGCCGCTGGCACCAGCCCGGTGGCCAAGCCGGCCTTCCCGGCGGGCACTTTTGCCGTCGACTTCAACGGCATCTCAACGCAACGGGTGATTGATCCTCGGCCCGTCCAGGATGACTTCACCTTGGCGTTCTGGATCAAGACCACGGCGGCCGGCACCGGCTCCACGCACTGGTTCGAGGGCCGCGGCCTGCTGGACGGGGAGGTGGGCGGGGTGACGGATGATTTTGGAACCTCGCTCATGGCAGGTGGAAAAATCGGTTTTGGGGTGGGAAATCCGGACATCACTCTGATTTCCAGTGGATCGGTGAATAACGGAGCCTGGCGGCATATCGTGGTCACCCGCCAAGCCTCTACTGGGGCGATGAGGATTTATGTCGACGGTGTGCTCGACCGCTCGGGAAGCGGCCCGACGGGAACCAAGAGCGCCCCTGGGCGGCTCACCCTGGGGAGTTCGCAAACCAACCTCAACTATTTCCAGGGCGAGATGGCCGACTTCCGGATTTACGATCGGGTGATCGACGCGGCGGATGTTTGGCTTCTGGCGAACCGACTCTCCGTGGCCGGCTCCGCGGCGGTGGCCACGCTTTTGATCGACGTGGATGCCGACGGATTGGATGACGCGATTGATCCGGACCCCACCAAACCGGACACCGACGGGGATGGGCTAACCGACGGGCAGGAGGTCAACACGTACGGGTCCAACCCTCAGTTGGCAGACACCGACAGCGACGGTCTTAGCGACAAAGGCGAGGTTGATTACGGCACAAGCCCAACCGTCAGCACGGTCTTCAATCGCCTGATCAACGGGAGTTTTGAGGATGGCACCATCAAGCCCACGGCGGGCAGCCCGGTTCTGGCGGTCAACCAAGACAATGTCCCAGGCTGGAAAACCACCGCCGTCAACACCATCAACGCTGTCGATCAGTTCAAAATCGAGCTTTGGTACTCTGGATTCACGCCTGTGGGAAGCGGGGGGTCGGCTGGCGGCGATGGCAGTACGCTTGCCGAGCTCAACTATGTTGCCTCAGAAACCCTTTACCAGGATGTGATCATGACCGTAGACGGTGCGGTGAGCTACTCCTTCCTCCACCGGGGCAGGAGCGGGACGGAAACGATGGAGTTCCGGATCGACCGGCTGGTGGGCGGACCCGGCTCTGCGGTGGAGGCCAACTTCTTTAACCGGCAGGTCAGCACTGGCAACGGAGCCTGGGTTCGCTACCGCGGTACCCCGACGGGCACGGTGCAGGCGGGCAAAACCTACCGCTACTCGTACTCCTCCATCAGCCCCGCGGGGGGTGCTGGGAATCTGTTGGACGGGGCATCCTTCGAAATCGACCGGGATGCCGATGGTCTGACCGACTCCGTCGAAACTAACACCGGCACGTATGTCTCCGCCACCAACTCCGGCACCGATCCATTGGATAACGACTCCGACAACGACGGACTGAAGGACGGCGAGGAGGTTTTCAACTACACCACCAATCCTGTGTTGGCGGATTCAGATACCGACGGCGCGCCCGATGGCGTGGAGGTAACGGCGGGCACCGATCCCAAACTGGTCTCTTCCTTGCCGAAGCCGGTTATCTCCGCCCAGCCGGTGGCTGCTACTGGCGCGGTGGGCGGTAGCGCCTCGTTCACCGTGACGGCCGCCAATCCTGCCGGCGTCACCGCCGGACCAACCTACCAGTGGAAAAAGAACGGCGAGGAGATTCCTGGCGAGACGGCCAGCACCCTGACTCTGCCCTTGTTGGCGATCGACAGTGAGGGCGCGTATTCCGTGGTCGTCGCCAACGCCTATGGCTCGGTGACCAGCACGGATGCGGTGCTGACCGTGAACAAGGCCACGCCCGTGATCGAGACGGCTCCGCTGGCTGGCGCCATCACGTATGGAGAGCAGTTGAGCGCGGCCCTCTTGGCCGGCGGGGTGGCGAAAGCGGGGGCGTTGGAGGTGGAAGGGTTCTTCTCCTTCGACTCCGGTGACCTCAAGCCCGCCGCCGGCACCGCCGACCAAGATGTCACCTTCACCCCGTTGGACCCGGACAGCTACAACTCGGTGGCCCTGAAGGTATTGGTCACCGTGAACAAAAAGAGCCTGACGGTTACGGCGGATAACAAAACCCGCGGGTACGGATTGGCCAACCCTGCCTTCACGTTCCGTTACACGGGTCTGGTTCCGGGGGAGACGGAAATCACCCCGGCTCCCACGGCCACGACCACGGCAGCCCTGGACTCCCGGCCGGGAAGTTTTGAGATCACGGTCAATGAGATCACGCATCCCAACTATGAAGTCAATGAGGTGGACGGAACCCTGACCGTGATCGACGCGGACAAGGATGGGGACGGGGTGGGCGACGTGGCGGAGCTGGATGCGGGCACTGATCCCGCCGATCCGGCAGACCGGCCGGTGCTCCTTTCCGCCGGGTGGAACCACACGCTCTATCTTCCGGTGCCCGGCCAGCATGTTCTGGCTTGGGGGTTGAACGGTGACGGTCGTTGCGGACTTGGGCACACCAACAGTCCGGTGCTGAGTGGTCAGAAGGGTGCGTACCGGGATGCAGAAGGAATCAATCGGACCCTCATGGGGTTGATTGCGGTGGCGGCAGGTGGAAATCATAGCCTCGTTCTGCAAAGCGTGGGTGGGGTCAACAAGATCTGGGCGGCCGGAGCCAATTTGGCGGGACAACTGGGTCGTGCCACCAACGAGGCGGCTTTCTCCGCGGTCTTTCAGCAGGTTCCCGGTGGACTCCCGGCCCAGCCCGTGGCGATTGCGGCCGGATCCAGGCACAACTTGGCCCTTGGCCTCGATGGGCGGGTGTATACGTGGGGGGACAATAGCCAGGGGCAGTTGGGATCCGGCACCACGGTGGCCCTTCGTCACAGTCCCGCTCCGGTGCCCGGGCTCATCAACGTGAAGGCGATTGCGGCCGGAGCGGACCATTCTCTGGCTCTCACCCGCGACGGGAAGGTGTACGGCTGGGGCCGGGGCAACAGCGGGCAACTTGGCTACTACACCCTGAGGGGAACCAATGCTCCCCGGTTGATCACCGGAATTCCCCTGGTGGCGCAGATCGCCGCGGGTGACAAACACACTTTAATCCGGACCGAGGCCGGGGAGGTGTATGCCTGCGGGGCCAACATCCTCGGACAGGCTGGCCTGCCGGCCGCCACCTCCTTGGTGCGCACTCCGACCAAGCTTTCTTTCCCGGGTGGAGCGGCGGCGATCGGCAAGCTGGTGGCCGGACTGGACCGGGCCCATGCCATCGCCACCGATGGCAAGGTCTATGCCTGGGGATATAACTATTACGGGGAGCTTGGTTTGGGTTATGCCACGACCGTTGCCCCGTACGGAGTCTTCGAACCTACCGAAGTTCCTGCATTGTACGGGTCGAAAGAGATCGCCAGTGGCGGCTATCAGACCTTTGCGTTGGATAATTCAGGAACGTTGGCCGGGTCCGGCTTGAATAGCGGCGGGCAACTCGGCGTGGGCAGCACCAACAATGTCTCCACCGCCCCCCAGGCGACCAAGGAGGCAGGCAAACTGGATCAAGCCATCACCTTCACAGTTCCGGCATCGGTTTTCTCCACGGCGACCACGCTCAACCTCGTGGCGACCACCGGCTCCGGCCTGAACCCCTTGTTTGCCTCCTCGGATTCGGCCGTGGCCTCGATCGATGGAGGCCTGATCCGCTTCCTTCGCGCCGGCACCGTGCGGATTACCGCCTCCCAGCCGGGGAATGAATTCTACAATGCCGCCCAACCGGTGGTCAGGGAGCTGACCGTGATTTGGGATGAGACAGACCCCGTGGTCGCTCTGAACGGACCCAGCACGGTTCTGCTCTACGTGGGCGACACCTTCACCGACCCGGGTGCCACCGCCCTGGATCCGGCTGACGGGATTCTGACGGACAGCATTCTGGTGACCGGCAGCGTGAACACGGCGGCGGCCGGAAGTTACACCCTGACGTACGCGGTCCAGGACGCGGCCGGCAACCTCGGTCAGGCGGTGCGCACGGTGGTGGTGAGCGAGCCGCCGCCTCTCACCCTGCAGCTGGCTGCGAC
The DNA here is from genome assembly GCA_964635945.1 of uncultured Akkermansia sp. Taxonomy (GTDB): domain Bacteria; phylum Verrucomicrobiota; class Verrucomicrobiia; order Methylacidiphilales; family Verrucolacustridaceae; genus Verrucolacustris. Next base: position 5,117 of record CAZWQT010000029.1, read on the forward strand.
CCCGGTGGGCATGACCAACCAGCCGTCCGGAACCAACTTTGCCGCGGTGGACGCAGGTCTGCAGATCCTTGGGCGTCCCTCGATCAGCCTGACGGCTGCAACGGTGAGGATCGTGTCCGGAAAACAGACGGGCGATACGCTGGCCTTGGCCGGATACACCGGGCCGATCACGGCGAACTACAACTCCAGCAGCGGGACCCTCCGACTCTCCGGCACGACCAACCTGGCCGGGTACCAGGAAGCGTTGCGCAAGGTGGTCCTGACAACCACCAACCGCACGGTCGCGAATCGCGTGATTACGATGGCGTTGGGAGCGGGCGTTGCCTTCACCAACGGCCACGTTTACGAGTTTGTCAGCACCCTGGCGGACTGGCCCACCGCCCGAAACAGCGCCAAGGCCCGGCGGATTCACGGGGAGCCGGGGTATTTGGCTAACTCCACCTCCGCGGAAGAGAATGCCTTCCTCCTGGGATTGCTGCAGGAGGCGGGCAAGGATGCCTGGCTGGGCGGATCCGACACCGCAGGAACGGGCTACCGTTGGTTTGATGGACCAGAGGCCGGGACGTTGTTCTGGAACGGAACAGGTAACAGTGGCTCGGCGGTGGCCGGCCAATATGCCAACTGGGGGGCCGGGGAGCCGAATGACTACGAATGGTCCACTTCCTACTGGGACTTCTCCGGCTTCCTGCCCGTTTATCGATTTAGATCTGAGTACGAGAGCTACGCAATGATGACGCACTCCACGAGTTTTGTGATCGGGGGTTGGACCCGCAGCACGGCTCCGGGCAAGTGGAACGATGCACCGCTCAAAACCAGCGCCAGCAGCTCTTACCGGCTTGGCTCCCTGGTGGAGTATGGTGCCAGTGCCACGAACGGCCTGTTGTTCGCTAAAGCGCGGATCTTACAGGTCGAAAAGACGGCTCAGACCCTGGATTTCGGATCACTGGAACCCCGCACCTATGGGGACGGCCCTCTGGTTTTGGGCGCTACGGCCAGTTCCGGTTTGCCTGTGGTTTACTCCTCATCCGATCCGACGGTGGCCACGGTAAGTGGAAGCACCCTGACCATCGTGGGTGTGGGAACCACCACGATCACCGCCTCCCAAGCCGGAAACAGCTTCTTCTATCCCGCCGTGGCGGCAAGCCAGCCCTTGGTCGTCAACCAGGCCTCCCTCGGCGCAGCGGATATCGCGTTGAATCCCCCTGCCAGTCTGGAGTTTGACGGCACGAACAAGGGCTATACCGCCAGTTCTGCCGGCGTCACCGGGTTCACCCTTCTTTACGAAGGGCGCCTCTCGACGGTCTATGGACCTTCCGCGACGCCTCCCACCGCGGTTGGGAATTACCGGGTGACCGCCACCAGTTCTGATTCCCGTTACGGGGGAACAAAATTCGCTGACTTTTCAATCCTTCCGGCCAACACCGCGCCGGCCCTGGGATCGATCACGGACCGGTTGGCCCAGGTGGATCAACCACAGATCTTCACGCTGAGCACGGTTGATACGGAGACGCCCCTGGCAAACCTTTCCCTTGCGGCTAGCTCCGACAACGTAACCCTGCTCCCCGCCGGAAGCATGACTTTTGCCCAGAGGACGGACAACGGCTTATGGGAGCTCACGGTCACCCCGGCTACCGGCATCGCGGGCGTGGCCAATATCACGGTCACGCTGCGGGATTCTGCAGGGGCGGAGGATCGCAAAACCTTCCGTCTCACCGTTGAGGCGCCGACCAGTCCGTTTGCCAACAATGTGAATCTCACCTCCGCGGGCTCTTTGATCAATGTGCCCATGCCCAGCGCCGCGGTGGGTGGCATGACCTTGGAATTTTGGATCAAGCCCTCTTCAACCCTCAGCTCCGGAACGTATCGTGTGGTCAGCAAAAACGGTCCCTCCGGAAAGGCCGAGTTGGCGATCAATTTGAATTACTCCTCCAGCACCATTGCCAATGTCAGTGCCACGCTGACTCCTTCAAGCGGCCCTCCCACCGTGGCTTCGGTCGACCTCGGGAACCCTCAGGGCTGGACCCATATCTCCATGGTCATGTACAGCTCTTCCGTCCAACTCTTTGCCGATGGCGTGCCCGGCAGCACCTTCATGTTTATGTCTGACATGAATTGGAGCACGCAGCCGATGGTGTTTGGAACCGGTTTCCGGGGTCAGTTGGATGACATTCGGATTTATTCCGGCAGCCGGACTCAGGCGCAGATTCTTTCGGATAAAACGGGGCCTGCCACGGCGCCGTGGGATACCCTGGCCGCTTACTACAAGTGCGATGAAGGCGCGGGAGTGAATCTTTTTGATGCGACCGGGAAAAGCTTCCAGGCAACCGGCTCGAACATCGCCTGGGGCCCGGGCCGGTCACCGGGGGTTTGGAATCTCACTGCGGGCGACTACCTTCTCCAAAACGACGGCAGTTCCCTCCTGCTGGAGTTGGGTGGAACGGAGGGAACCACCCTCTACGATCAGATCTTCGTCCGGAATGGGGCGGCGACCCTCGATGGCATCGTCAACCTGATGTTCATCGGTGCCTACACCGGGCCGGTCTCCGGCAGTTGGCACACCTTTGACCTGATCTGGGCGCAGAACGGGATCGTCTTGGGCGGCGATTACCAGCTGGTCTTTAACCAGCCTGGCTTCACCGTCGATACCGCCGTGGTGGAGAAGGATGGCGGTCAGCTCTGGCAAGTGACCGTCCGGGAAGCGGCGGGCCAGGTGGACCTGGAGCAGGCCGCCGCCTTAGCCCAACCCTCCCTGGGGATTGCCCACAGCCCGGGCACGTCTGGCGCGGTGGAGTTGATGTACACCTACACCCGACCCGTCGGGGGAGCCTACGTCCACGGGCAGTACTTGGTGGCTGGGGTGCGCTACGAGTTGCAGGTGAGCGCCGATCTGAAGACTTGGGCTCCGGCCACTCTGGAGGAGATCGCGGCGGTTCCCGAAGGGACGGGCTACGAGAATGCCACCGTGCGGGTGATCAGCGGTGGAACGAAGTCCTTCCTCAGGCTGAAAGTTTCGAATTAAGGGCTGATAGCGGTTTGGTTGTTAAGCCGTTAGTAATGGAGGAAAGGTCGAAGCTTTTAACTTTCCTCCATGACAGAAGACTAACCTCCTAAAAACCTTTTATTCCTTCGGCTTTGATTCCGAGGTGTCGGACTTGAGCTGCTTGTAATCCGCTTTCATCTCCTCGAGGGCTTGCATGACCTCATCGGCGGATTTTTTGGCGGCATCTGTGACCTTGCTGGCGGCCTGGATGGAGGCGGCGTTCAGCTCTGTGGTGAAGTACGTCTGCACCTCCTGCAGCTTGTCGACGGCTTTGGTGAGCTTGGCCCCGATCGAGCGGACCTTCTTGTCGACATTTTCATATTCTTTCTTGGCCTTGTTCATCCGTTCCTGGCTGATGTTCTTGAGGTCGCCCTCCATTTTGGCGAGGTCGGACTCCCAATCCTTGAAGCGCTCGTCGGCGACTTTGCGGAAATGGTTGATGCGATCCGAGAGGGTTTCCTGGACGTCCTTGTAATCCTTGAGCTGGTCCGTGAAGTCCTCGTAGGCATCGCGCGGTTTGTCCGCTTCGGCGGCGATCCGGTTCAGCTGGTCCACCGCTTCCCGGAGCTCCTTGACGGTCTTGTCGATGAGTGCCTCGATTTTTTCGAGGTTGGTAGTCATTTCACGGGCCTTTTCCGCCGTTTCCTGGGCGGAGAGCGGGGCGGTCAGGCAGGCCCATGCAAAGAGAGGTAGGGACGCGCGGCCCGCGCGTCCGAGGGAACGGAGAAGTTGGTGCATTGGGGTGGTATACGGATCGGAGGAGCGGGGGGAAGAAAATTCAGAGAGTGAATGGAAGTAGGGCGGGCTCTCCGAGCCCGCCTCGTTGAAGTGCGGACTGTGGAAACCCAATGAGGCGGGTTGGGACAACCCGCCCTACCTGGCCGGATGGGACAGGCGTCCGTGCCGTGACCTAGGCTGTTGATTGGTGTAATTTCAATTGGTGCGAATGATCCTTTTATTTCTCGCCTCCGCGGCCTTGGCCTCGCCTGATGAGCAACTGGTGGAGGTCACCCCGGAGAACGTTCCGGGAGTCGTGCTGGATTTACGGTACGCCACGACCAACAACATCACCGGAAAGGTCCTGTATCCTGAGGCCAAGGCGTACCTGCGCCAGGAGACGATCCGCAAGTTGCGCCGGGTGGCCCGGGAACTGCAGGATCACGGGTATCGGCTGGTGATCTGGGATGCCTGGCGCCCGGCTTCCGCGCAACGGGCTCTTTGGCAGGCCAAGCCGGACGGAAAGTTTCTTACGCCGCCTTCCAAGATCAGCCGCCATCGGCGGGGCACCAGTGTGGATCTCAGCTTGGCCGATGCTTCCGGAAAGATTCTGGAGATGCCCAGCGAGTTTGATGAGTTCAATGCCAAGGCAGACGAGGATTTCTCCGACGTGCCCAAGGAGGCGGCCAAGCGGGCCCGGATTCTGCGAAAGGCGATGTTTGAGACCGGCTTTTCCGGGGTGCCGGATGAGTGGTGGCATTATGACCTGCGGGACTGGGCGGACTACGAACCGATTGAAGGGGACGAGACTACGCGTAACCGATAACAGGCAATCGATTACGTTTAGGTTTATGTTTACGTTTAGGGCAACCTTGAGCTTCGAAAATTACTCGTAAAGGTAATCGTAAACGTAAACGAGCAGTTTTCGGTCGTATCTTTTTTCTGTCAGCCGCAAAAACGACCGCATCCTTTTCTGTTTTTCGGGGTCTAATCCTTATGGCCTTGGGATATCGGCAATGGGTGCGGACAAACCTGCTGCGGGAGGAGCCGGGGCCGATTTTGTCGGAATCGATCCTGCAGCGGATCTGGTTTGAGCAGCTAATCCGGAACCCACTGATTACTCTGACTGGGGAGCGGATCCACCTCCTGACCCCCGGCACCTGGAACCACCGGCCGGGTCCGGATTTTCTGCGGGCCTCCTTCCAAACGCCGGATGGCCGTGTCCTGACCGGGGATGTGGAGCTTCACCGCCACTCGTCCGACTGGTCTGCGCACGAGCACTCTTCCAATCCGGCTTATCAAAACGTCCGGCTCCACGTCTTTTGGCAGGCCGATCCGGGGTTGTCTGATCCGCCGCTTCCCGGGGTCCGCCAAGTGGCGATGGAGCATCAACTGGCCGCACCGTTGACCGAGCTGATCTCCCTGTTCCGTTCCGCTCCAGCGGAGATTCTCACCGGGGAGAAACCTGGGCAATGCCATCCGCGGCTTCTTTCTCTCCCGCCCGAAAAGTTGAGGGAAATTCTGGAGGAGGCCGGATGGCATCGGCTGCGGCAGCGCCGCTCTTTGGCGCAGGCCCGGGGGATCTCGCTGGGTTATGAGCAGGCTGTCTGGGTGGCCTTGGCGGAGGGATTGGGGTTTTCGGAGAACCGGGAGCCGTTCGCCTCCTTGGCCCGGGCGGTTCCCATCCAAAAACTGCTGAAGATCCCCGATTCCATGGAGAGGGCTGCCGTTCTCTACGGCACGGCCGGCCTCCTCCCAGATCCGACGCGGTCCAAGGTCACCGAACGGGCGATGCCCTTGGTTCGAAGGCTGTGGGAAGCGTGGTGGAGCCAGAGGGAGGACTGGGCGCCTTATATTCTTCCTGCCGCGACCTGGCGTCTGGGGGGTACCCGGCCCAACAATTCTCCTTACCGACGCTTGGCCGCCCTCGCAGCTCTCTCCTATCCTATTGTTTGGCAAAGGCTTGTGGAGTCGGTTGGGAAGGGGAATGCGGACTGTTTTCTCACCATCCTGAGATCCATCTCCGATGGCTTTTGGGACCATCATGCGGGTTGGGATGGGCGGGTTCTATCTTCCTCCTCCAAGCTGATCGGAACCGACCGCGCGGTGGCCCTGTTGTTTCAGGTTCTGGCCCCGCTGGCGGAGTTGACGGAAAAAGAGTTGGGTCACCGGATGGAGAGTTGGCCGGCGGGGGGCGATGCGGGGTTGCTTCGGTCGGCATCGGTCCGGCTGTTGGGAGTTTCGTTCCCGCCTCCGGATGTCCGGACCCATCTGGCCCGGGAAGGACTTCTTCAGATCTACAAGGATTTTTGCCGGGCGAAGCCGTGTGCCGAATGTTCAATGGTGGAGTTTTTAAATCAAAGACGCTGAAGGCTTAGTTTAAAATAGTCCCCAAGAAAGCGGGAAAAACCTGGCTAGGTAGGGCGGGTTCTCCGTACCCGCATCATTGTGCCTTCTTTGATTCAAAATTCCGCGAGGCGGGCTCGGAGAGCCCGCCCCACCCAAAGGGCAACGGTCTGCGTGGGGTTTGGGAGCCCCGTTTCCACCGAACTTGTTTGGTTGGAAAAAGGGTTTAGAAAACAATTATGAAGTCTTTCGGTTGGTTTCTCGTGGTGATGGCCTCTGCGTCCGCTTACGCCATCGCCCCGCAGGACGAACCGATCGTGAAGGCGGTGGAGAAGGTGCGGCCGGCGGTGGTCAACATCTACACCGAGGGAGTGGTGACGCAGGAAGTAAGGGATCCGCGTGATGTTTTTTTCGAGCGGTATTTTGGCGGAGGGATGTCGCGGGGAAACCGAATTTTGCAAACCCCGGTCAGGAATCTTGGCTCGGGGCTGATCGTGAGTGCCGATGGCTACATCATCACCAACCAGCATGTGGCCAACCGCGAGGTGAACCCCAAAATCCGCGTCACGCTCGTGAACGGGAAGGACTATGAGGCCATCCTGCTCCGGGACGATGATTTGCAGGACTTGGCTCTTCTCAAGGTCAACACCAGGGAGCCCTTGCCGTTTTTAAGCCTGGAAAAGCTTTCCCCCAATTTGCTGGGCCAGACCGTCCTCGTTCTGGGGAATCCCATTGGATACGAAAACAGTGTGAGCGCCGGTATTCTTAGTGCCAAAGACCGGACCCTGACCATCGGCGACCTCACGATGGAGGGACTGCTCCAGACCGATGCCGCGATCAATCCGGGTAACAGTGGCGGGCCGCTGGTGGATGCCGAAGGTGATCTGGTGGGTTTGAGCTCCGCCAAAATGTCCGTAGCCCAGAATCTGCCGGTGGAAAGCATCGGTTTCGCCATTCCCGGGGAGCGGGTGAAGCGCTGGGTGGAGGAGGCGATTGCCATTGTGGAGGGCAAGATCAAGCCTCCGCCCGAGCGATCGGCGGCCGTGGCCCTCAAGGAAAAGTTCGGTCTCGAACTCAAAGACCTGAACCCGAACGACTCCTTGCAGCTCGGGTATCAGGGCCGGGTGGGACTGCTGGTGGTCGGCGTGGAAAAAGGAAGCCCGGCGGCCGAGGCTGGTATCCAGAAAGGAATGTTGGTGGTGGGCTTGGGGCAGGTGCCGGCAAGGACGTTGGAGGAACTTCCCCGCAAAGTCAGGCAGCTTAAGGGCGGGGAACAGGTGGTGGTGACGGTGCTCGGAGCGATGAAGCAGGGCAACTTCATCGCCCTGAAAAGTGGAACGGTGACGCTCAAGGCGCGCTAGCACACTTTCGATTAGGATTAGGTTTTAGGATTAAGGGAGATTGAATCCGGAAGATTCCACGCCCCGTAGAGACGAGCCGCCGGCTTGTCCGCGCCGGTGGCTCAAGGGTAATCCTTTGTGCGTAAGCCTGGGCCAGGCGTCCCTGCCGTGGCTGTGCATTTTTCTGGTTTCCACAACGTTGGCTCAGCAACAGCCAGTCGTGGATCGCATCAGCTGGCAGTTGCCCACGGAGAACCGGTACCTCTTCGAGGACCAACCTAAAAAGTTTTATCAACCCACCATCAGCCGGCGGTTGATCTCGGGTATGTTTGGCTTCACCCGCACTTCGGAGCCGGAACCCGCCCGGATTTTTGAGCGTTTCCACAAGGGGGTGGATATCCGCCCCATCCGGCGGGACGCCCGGGGCGAGCCGCTCGATCCCGTCCGGGCCTGTGCGGACGGTGTGGTCGTGCGGGTGAACGACAACGAGAAAATTTCCGACTACGGCAAGCAGGTGATCGTCCGGCATGACTGGGGAGGTCTGCCCGTGTTTACGGTCTACGCCCACCTGGCCTCCACCGCCGTCCAGGTGGGGCAACCAGTGAAGACCGGCGAGGATCTGGGCATCCTGGGGTGGACCGGACCGGGACTGGTGCAGTCGCGGGCGCACCTGCACTTGGAGCTCGTTTTTCTGATCAACCCGATGTTCGACGAATGGGTGCGGGTGAAAAAGCCGGGTCGGTTATGGGAACCCAACCGGCACGGAGAGTGGCACGGGTTGAATCTGATGGGAATTGATCCGGTACCATTGCTCCAGGCGGTGCATGACGGGAAACCCAAAACGTGGCGCGAGGCACTGGCGGTGCAGCCGGGGGGATTCGTCGTCAACGTGCCGGCTCCCCGGGAGCGGGTGGCCTGGACCGATTGGGTGCAGGTGGAGGAAAACTGCACGGGAGCGCAGTCGTGGCAGATCGAGATGACCCCGTGGGGCCTGCCCTTGCGGGTGAAGGGATCAGCGATCCCGGTCGCCGGGCCGGAGCTGGTGGCGAATCCCGGCCGGCCCAACGAGGGAAAGTACTACTGCCGCGGCCTAGTCGAGGCGGACGGCAAAGGGGGAATGCGTTTGAGCCAATTCGGCCGACAGTACCTGGAGATGATGATGTTTACGGGATCCGAAGTCCGCTGAGCCGGTCTCTCAGGCCTTCAGGATCATTCGAAGAGCAGCCCCGAGGGTCATCAGGATCAGGATCCATTCGAAAAGGTTTTGGGAGATCCGTTTCAGAAAGGTTCGGCCAATCCAGAAACCCAAAAGCACGCCTGGAAAAAGAATCAGGTCCAAGAAAAGGGAGGGCCCCGTCAACAGTCCGAGTTGCCAGCTGAAGGGAACTTTGGCGGCATTGATCACCAGATAAAACCAGGCGCCAGTGCCCACCATGACCATTTTGTGAAAGCGCTGGGAAAGAAAATAAAAAGCGGTGATGGGCCCGGCGGCATTGGCCAACATGGTGGTGACGCCGGCCGCCCATCCGCAGCATAGGCCAAGCCAGGGATGCCCGGTGATTCCGGCAAGAAGCTGGGGGCGGATTCTCTGCAGGAGGATGACCCCGATTAGCCCAAGGATAATCCAGCCGAGGGTGTGGCCAAAAAAATCGGCAGGAATCCGCGGCATAATCCACCACCCCGTGACAATGCCCACGAGGGTGGCGGGAAGCAGTGCCCGCAACACCTTCCAGGAACTGTGTTCGTGAAAGGAAAAGACGCTGAGAAAGTCCGCCATCAGAAGAAGTGGGAGGACCAGTCCGGTGGATTCCCGGGCGGGGACCACCTCGGCCATGAAAAGAATGGTCAAAAGGCCAAAGGGGCCGAAGCCCGATTTGGAAAGCCCGGCGCAGCCGGCAGCCAGAAAGGCCATCAACCAGGCTTGGGTGGATAGTTCGGGCATGGGAGTGGAGTTTGCTGGAAGAAGGATGTGGCATCACGCTCCGATCCCCGGCCAAGTCTTGGTCGCGGGCGGGAGCCCCCTGACAAAATGTGGTACCGCGGATGTCCCAGGTGGTAGGGTAATTTTTCCCGATGAGCCGGATTTTCTTTTTGACCGGGAAGGAGACGTTGCCGGCGGCGGTGGCAACGCGGCTCCTGGCGG
>CAZWQT010000030.1:0-10423 GCA_964635945.1 uncultured Akkermansia sp.
TTCAAGAGCCCCCGCGCGGTGAGCTACTTCCTCGACAAGCTGGAGAAGGCCCGGCGGATTGTCCGGCGGGGACATTCCCGGGGAATTTTTCTGGCTGGGGCGGCAGCCACGCGTTCCGAAACGGAAACCGCCACGGGCTTCCCGTTTTTCTCGGCCATTCCGGCCGGACGGGCAGATCTGGCCGAGGCTGAACCGGACCGGCAGTTGGCCATGGAACCGGCTCTTTTCGGACTGCGAACCCCCGATCGGGCCTTTGTGGTCAAAGTGCGGGGGCGGAGCATGGAAGGTGCCGGAATCCGGGACGGGGATTTGGCCGTGTTGGAGAAGAAGGAGCCCAAAGCGGGGGATGTGGTGGCGGCGTTGGTGGACGGGGAGGTTACCCTCAAGAGGCTGGTGACGGAGCGGAGGGGGTGGTTTTTGAAGTCGGAAAACCCGGATTTTCCCGATTTGACCCCCCGACGGGACCTGGAGGTGCAGGGGGTGCTGGTGGGGCTGGTTCGGCGTTGGAAAGACTGAACAACTTTTAGGAAAATTCTGGCCGACAAGGGGTTCCCGAGGCCACGATCAAGGATGCGTTATCTCTCGGGGATTCAGCCGACCGGTCGGCTGCATCTGGGCAACTACTTCGGCATGATCCGGCCCGCCGTCGAGCTTCAGGCCAAAGGGGAGGCCTACTACTTTCTGGCGGACTACCATGCCCTGACGGGGGCGGCGGCTCCGGGTCAGCTTCCCGGGCTGGTGCAGGAGACTTTTCTCGACCTTTTGGGATGCGGGGTGGATCCGGATAAGGCGGTGGTGTTCCGCCAAAGTGCGGTGCCGGAGGTGCATGAGCTGACCTGGTATCTTTCCACGGTGACGCCGATGGGGTTGCTGGAGCGCTGCCACAGCTACAAGGACAAGGTGGCCAAGGGAATCGCGGCCTCCCACGGACTCTTCGCTTATCCGGTGCTGATGGCGGCGGACATTCTGCTGTACGACGCGGATCGCGTGCCGGTGGGACAGGACCAGAAGCAGCATTTGGAGGTGGCGCGGGACATTGCGGGGAAGTTCAACGAGAAGTACGGACCGGTGTTCAAGCTGCCGGAGTCGATCATCCGGGAGGATGCGGGGGTGGTGCCGGGCGTGGACGGACAAAAGATGAGCAAATCGTACAACAACACGCTGGAGATTTTTGCCCCGGAGAAGGAGCTGCGGAAGGCGGTCATGGGCATCAAGACCGACTCGACCCCGGTGGAGGCGCCCAAGGCAGTGGAGGGGAGCACGCTGTGGGGATTGGCCCGGCTGATGGGGACGGAAGGGGAGCGCACCGAGTTCCGGGCGAAGATGGAGAAGGGCGGAACGGGTTACGGGGATCTGAAGAAGATGCTGGCGGAGATGGTCCTGAAGGAGTTTGCGGCGTTGCGGAAGCGGCGGGAGGAGTTGGCGGCGGATCCCAAAAAGGTGGCCCGCTGGATGGAGGAGGGCGCGGCCAAGGCGCGGAAGACGGCGGAGGGGGTGCTGGCACGGGTGAGAGCGGCCGTGGGGACGAAGTCATGAACCCGATGCTGGAAATTCCTTCGAATGAGAATCTGCGGGTGGAGCTGAGTGCCTTCACGGGGCCCCTCGACCTGCTCCTGCACCTGATCAAGGAGCAGGAGATGGATATCTATGACATCCGTCTGGAGAAGCTGACGGAGCAGTACCTGGCCAGGCTGGACAAGATGAGGGAGGAGAATTTGGCGGTCGCGGGGGAGTTTCTGGTGATGGCGGCAACGCTGCTCTATTTGAAAAGTCGGACGCTGCTTCCCGTGCAGGATCGGCCCCCGGAGGAGGTGGAAGAGGAGGATCCGAAGTGGGAGTTGATCCGCCAGTTGATCGAGTACCGGAAGTTCAAGGAGGCGGCGGGTCAGCTGGGGGATCGGGAGGCGTTGCATTCGAAGATTTTTGGACGGACACCGGAACGGGTGGCCGCGCCCACGGGGGCCCAAGGGCCGGGGAACGTCTCGATGTTCGACCTGGTTTGGGCCTTTCAGAAGGTGTTGAGGGGGGTGGAGGAGCGGGCCCGGACGGGGCGGTTTGTGGAGGAGGAGTTCACCGTGGGCCAGAAGATCGAATTCCTTCTGGACCGGGTTCCGGTGGGGGAAGAGGTACCGTTTGAGGATCTGTTCCGTTCGATGTCTTCCCGGGGCGAGGTGGTGGTCACCTTTTTGGCGCTGCTGGAGCTGATCCGGTTGCGTCAGCTGATGGCCCGGCAGGAGGGGCCCATCCAACCGATTTACATTCAGCGGGTGCCGGAGGGTTTGGCGTCGGCCCCGGCGACGTTGGAAACCGAGGGGGATGGGACTGGCCAATCGACCGGCGAATCCCCAGCGTAGGAGGCTAAATTATGGAGTGGGCAAGAGTTCTGGAAGCACTGCTGTTCGCGGCCACGGAGCCGTTGGAGCCGAAACGGCTGGTCACCCTGCTCCGCGAGGGGCCCGAGGGCGGGCAGGGATTTCCGGATGTGCAGGAGTCCGAGGTGCGGGACGAGTTGGCCAAGCTGACCGAGGCTTTGCCGGCGCGGGGACTGATTCTGCGGGAAGTGGCCGGCGGATTTCGGATCGGGACCGCCCCGGAGCTTTCCGGCTGGGTGGCGAAGCTCAAGGGAGTGGTGCGGCCGCCCCGGTTAAGTCCGCCGGCCCTGGAAACCATGGCGGTGATCGCCTACCGGCAGCCGATTTCAAGGGCGGAAATCGAGGCGGTGCGCGGCGTGGACTGCAGTGGTACCCTCGACACGTTGGTGGAGCGGGGGATTGCCAAGATCACGGGTCGAAGCGATGCACCCGGCCGGCCGATTCTTTACGGAACGACCCCGCTGTTCCTGGAACATTTCGGTCTGAAGGATTTGGAAGAGCTGCCGAACTCGGAAGAGCTGCGGCGGGTGAAATTACCGGCTCCGGCGGATCCCGCGGGGCCCAAACAGGAGGAGCTGATCCATGAAGTTGGCGAGCCTGCGGCGCAAGATTGACCAGCTGGATGACCGGCTGGTCCAACTGCTCGCGGAGCGGACCCGCGTGGCCCGCGAAATCGGTCGGCTGAAGCGGCAGGACGGGTTCTCTGTGCTGGCCCCGGCGCGCGAAGCCAGTCTTCTTCGCCGGCTGGAAGCAAAAGCCGGGCGTGGCGTGGATCGGCGGGCCCTCCACTCAATCTACCGGGAAATTCTTTCCAGTGCCCGGGAAGCGCAGGGTGGGGTTCGCATCGCCTTTTTGGGGCCGGAGTCTTCCTACTGTCATCAGGCGGCGAAGGCCCGGTTTGGCTCCTCCTCCCATCTGGTTCCCTGTGTGACGATCGCGGAAATCTTTTCCGCCGTGGACCGCGGGGAAGTGGATGCCGGGGTGGTGCCGGCGGAGAACTCGGGAGAAGGATCCGTGGGAGCGACACAGGATGCGTTGCTCGACACCTGTGCCTGGATCTGTGGGGAAATTTATCTGCCGGTGCGGCACGCCTTGTTGAGCCGGACGGCGCAGGGGCCCATCCGGGTGGTCTACAGCCATCCCCAGGCGTTGGCCCAGTGCCGGCACTGGTTGGCGACCCATCATCCGGAGGCACGTTTGGTGGAAGTGGCGAGCACGGCCGAGGGGGCCAAAAGGGCGGCCAAGGAAAGCGGAACGGCGGCCCTAGCCAGCCCGTTGGCCGCCAGCCTGTACCGCCTGAAAATCCGGCAAAAGGACGTGCAAGACCGCGCGGGCAACACGACGAGGTTTTTGGTGTTGGGCCAGGATCCGGTCCCGGCCACGGGCAAGGACCGGACCAGCCTGGTGTTCAGTCTGCCGCATCGTGCGGGAGCTTTGCACCGGGCGTTGGGCATTTTTTCAGCGCGGAAGCTGAACCTGCTCAAGGTGGAGTCTCGGCCGGCCCCGGGGAAGCCGTGGGAGTATGTCTTTTTCGTGGATGTGCGCGGACATGCGGACCGGCCGGAGTTCCTGCGGGCCCTGGCGGCTTTGCGGAAGCAGACCCAGGACCTGCGCGTGCTCGGTAGCTATCCGGAAGAGCGCTGACCATGGCCGAGGAAAACGCTCCGCCTCCGGCGGGCGGCGAGGTCGAGACCGCCAAAACAAAGCTTCGCCTCAAGGTCACCCGGGTCGAGGAAGACAAGCCACGGGTCCGGCGCCGTCTGCTGGCCCGAAAACCGGCGGTGGAACCCGGCGTGGAGGCCGGGCAGGAGCAGGAACGGGTGGGCGCCGGCCGGATTCTGGGGGATTTGGGCAAAGGGTTGATGGAGTTGGTGCGCGGTTGGGACCGGAAGGTTTGGATCGGCATCGGGGCGGCGATCGCCGGGATGATTCTTTACGGGGTCTGGACGGAGTGGCGAAAGACGGTGGTGCGGGTGCGGGTGGAACTCAATGACATCCGGCTGGGCGACAAGCCGGAGGTGCTGGTCCTTTACGATTTCTCGGAGCGGCTGGCGGGATTGCGCCGGGACTATGGTCGAAGGTTGGCCCCCCTCCGCCCGCAGATCCGGGAAATTGAGAGAACGTTGGTGTTGGCCAAGGCGGACGCGGCCGGCACGGCGGAAAAGGTGCGGATGGTCCAGGCGGCGCTGGGGGAGGAGAGCACCCAGGCCAAAAAGGTTTATGAGGACTACCGAACCTCGGTGAGCAGGTTATGGTTGGAGGAGGCTGGTTTGCTCGACCAGGAGTTCGACGACCGACGCAAGGTCTTCCTGGATGAGGTGGAGGACCGGGGGCGGGCGCTCGGCCTTTTTTATCATCCGGAAGAGGATCAGGATCTGCAACAGCCGGAGATTGCGGCGAACGAGTTCCGTTTGGCGCTCTATCGGGCACCGCCCAGCATCAAACTTCCGGAACAGTTCGGCTGGATTGAGCGGAAGCTGAAGGACTGGCATGAGTTCGAAAAGGACTGGAACTCCCGTTACAAGGGCCTCGGGACGCGGGCCAAGCAGTTACGCAGCCCGGCAGCCACCAGTCTGGATACAAAGCAGGAGCGGGTGAAGATTCAGGCGCAGGAGTTGGACAAGTTTCGCGGCGATGCGCAGGTGATTCAAAAGGAGATTCAGGATTACGAGGCCCGCCTGAAGGAGTTGAAGGACCGGGAAGCCTTGGCCCAAGGGCCGTTTGAAGACGACGTGAATGCGATCCCCGAGGCGTTCCTTTGTGTCCGGATTCCGCTCGATGCCGATGTGGCGGCCATCGCGGTGACGGGGAAGATTGCCCAAGCGGCTCCGGGAACCCTCAAGGTTGTCATTCGGGGAAAGAAAGACGGCCAGCCCGCCTGGGTGATTCACTCTTTGGAGCCCGTCCCGCACCAAAAGACGGAGGTGGTTTTCCGCGACGCGGATTTTCAGCCGATCAGCGACTGGCTCGAGATGGACTGATTCGGCGGTCGGTCAGGCGGAAGGGAAGGTCGAGGAGAAGAAACAGGGCAAGTGCCAGGCCCTCGAGGGAAAGTAGATACCAAGGCCATGGGCCCAAGTGGTCGAGGAGGGAGGGATTGGCCGGTTTGGCGCAGAGGTAGCCGTAGTTCGTCCCGAGAAGAGCGTTGAGGCCCAAGACCGTAGCCATGTACAGCTGCGACCAGGCAAACACGCGGAAGACAGCCCAGGGTCGGGTGCGCAGCCCGGCCCCCCAGGTCAGTAAAAGCGCAGTGGCCACAACGCCTCCATGAGAAAGATAAAAGGTGTACCAAGAGAGCTCAGGGGGGCGGACGGCGAGATCGGGGGTGACGAGGGCTTGGGTCGTGCCGGCCAGGGCCCAGAACCAGGTGAGTTCGAAGGCCAGAGGGCGACGGGTGACGAGAGCGATCACTCCGGTGAAGGTGGCCCAGTCGCAGAGATGGAGGGGAAGGAGGTCGTGCCAGGGCTCCTCCTCGTGGGTGGCGAAGTGGCCGAGGCTGACGAGTTTGGTTAAGACAAGTAGCAGGGCGAGAGAGTCGCAGACCGGGGTGAGGAGCTCTGGTTTCCAGCGGACGGTGACGGCAAGCAGTCCGGCGGCGAGAAGGGTAAGGAGAAGGGCGGTGAACATCCGCCGGAAAATCAGCGGTAGAGGCGGGCGAGGCCCATCACGATCTTGAGGGCGCCGAGCGAAAGGATCAGTCCCACGCCGGAATAGAGCATCCAGTTGGGGACGGCGCTAGGAGCGGGGGTGTTTTTTTTGCGTTTCATGGTTTTGTTTCCAGAAGAGGTATTTTTTAACGTCGCGGGAGAGGAAGGCGAGGAAAACCCCGAGCATCAGGGCGTCGTCGATCACGCCGATGCCGGGGAGGGCTTCCGGGATGAGGTCGAGGGGGTTGATCAGGTAGAGAAATCCGAGAAAACCCCCGACCAGAGTGCCGGCGGGCCATTGGCGGTAACGGCGGGCGAGTAGATCCCGGAACATGTCGGGGGTGGAGCGAATCAGGCCGGGAAATTCAGTCAGTTTGGGGCCGGGGCGGAGAGGGTTCATGGTTCACTGACTATGCCTCAAACGCCGGGCTGAAAACGAGGAGTTCGATCAAGAATTAGAGTAAGATGAGGGCTCGACCGGGATGAGGGCGGCGTTAGGGTTTTTGGATGAAATATATCCTGCTGGCAGTCGCGATGTTTGGTTTTCAATTAAATCTTCAGGCCCAAGGGGCGGATCAGGATGCCCTCCTGAAGCTGGTGGCGGCGGCGGTCAACCCGGACGCCGAGGGGGACCAAACCGAAAGGTTCCGAAAAGGTCTGGCCGCCTTGGCAGATCTCAAGGCTGTGGGGGTGGAGCCGGAAGCGGCCGTGCAGAAGGCGAAGGAGCAGGCCCAACTGGGGGACAATGCCGACCGGCCTTCGAAGATGATTCTCGAGATGTGGACCCTGAACACCGACCGGATGACCGATGCGGCGACGTTGGAGGCTCTCCGGGCGGGCAAGATGCCCAAGCCGGCGCTCAAGCGGCCGTAAAGGTCTCTATTTCCCGTGCGGCTCGGCCTGCCAAGTGGGCTTTTGGGGGTTCGCCATGGTGACCTTCCGGGGGGCGGTTGGGGTCAATTCGCTGGAGCGGTCGTTCTCCCGGTCCTCGTCTTGGTTCTGGGCCTGAACCGTGGGAAGGGTGAGTCCGGCAATGGCGAGGCAGAGTAGGATTTTCTTCATGGGTTCATTCCAAACGAGTGGGAGATGTGTTGCCAGTTTATTCCTTGCAATCATTTCGTGCCTGAGCGGTTCGGTTTTTTTGGCCCAAACGGCTCCGGAAACGGTGGCCTACAGTGAGGAGTTGCGGACCCGGGCGGAGGCCGGCGATGAAGACGCGCAGTTTCAATTGGGAAACTGCTACTTTTTCGGTCTGGGGGTGCCCAAGAAGCAAATCGATGGAGTCGCGTGGTATCGGAAGGCGGCGGAGCAGGGTCACGCCGAGGCGCAATTCAACCTGGGGGGATGTCTCTATCAGGGCTACGGAGTCGAGCCGAACCAGACCGAGGCGGTGCGCTGGTGGCGAAAGGCTGCGGGGCAAAACTACCCTCCCGCCCTGATCAGTTTGGGGGACTGTTTTCTCAAGGGTCGGGGCGTCATGAAGGATGAAAGGGAAGCCGTTCGTTGGTTTCAGAAAGCGGCAGATCTGGAGTATCCGGCGGCGCTCTATCGAGTGGGCAACTGCTACTTACAGGGGACCGGGGTGGATCGGGACATTGTTCAGGCGATGCGTTACTACCGGAAGGCGGCGGATCGAAATTACGGTCCTGCCATCCAGGTTCTGCACAAACTGGAGGAGGGAAACGGGGGCTAGAGGCTGCGGAGGTTGATATAACCGACGATCAGGACGGTCAGGGTGACCCCGATGATGACCACCGAGGCCAGGATGGTGAAAGTCCAGTCGGTTCCGACCGGGGAGTCGCTCATTCCCTGAATGTAAGCCGACTCCGGGAGTGGGGAAGTCCGGATTGTCTCCGGGTGCCGGGGGGCGATGATCGGGCGATGTTGATTCATGAAACCGGGGATGGATTAAAGGGGGTGGTGGGATTCCATGGGTGGAGCGGGGATCACCGAACCTTTCGGCCACTTGGGGACCTGCTCCCGGAGGGGTGGACTTTTTTCAGTTTCGACCTGCCCGGGTGTGGGGAGTCGGCGGAGCCGGCGGTCTGGAGTTTCCGGGCGGTGGCCCGGGAGGTGGCGGAGGAGGTGGTTCGGTTGGGCATGCGGGATCTGGTGCTGGTGGGGAGTTGCAGCGGGGCCATCCTGACGGCTTTTGTGGCAAGGGAGCTTCGCGAAATGGGAAGACCGGAGGTGGCGGCTCGACTGGTGATGATTGACCCCTTTGCCTATTGCCCTTGGTACTTCCGGTTTTTTCTGGTTCCGGTGTTTGGGCCGCTGATGTATGCGACCGCCTTTGCCAACCCGGTGGGGCGATGGATCACGAATCTGTTTCTGCAGGACAAACGGGCGGGGGATACGAATCTGACCGAGTCCTTTGCCGCCGTGGACCACCGCGTGGTCTGGAAATACCTGAAGATGTTGTTTGAGTGTGGGCGACCGGGACAGTTCCGGGGGCTGCATCTGCCGGTGGATATTCTTTACGGCGAAAAGACCTTTTCGGCGGTGCGTCGGTCCGTTCAGGAGTGGAAAGAGGCCCTGCCCCAGGCCCGGGTGAAGGAACTTGCCGGGGTGGGGCATTTGCCAATCTCCGAAGGGACGGAAAAAGTAGCAGAGGTGGTTTTTGTTGGTGGGAAAGTGAAAAAGTGAGAAGGCTTTCCTGCGGCTGGTTAGCGGGGGCCTTAGCCTTGTGGGTGGAGAGCGGCGGACGGCTCGTGGCGGAGGATGATCCGGCTTCGATTGTTTATTGGGTGCCGTCCACTGATATTCTCTCGAAAAAGACAGTGGATGCGCAGGAGGAGAGAAAGAAGGCGGCGAAGTCGGATCTGGATCTGGAAACCTCGATGCGGGAGAAGGGCTACTTCTGGGTGAATGGAGGTTGGGTCAAAAAAGGGGAAACGATCGTTCCTGCGAGGAGTGCGGGCGAACTCAAGGACTCCGACGGGGACGGCTTCGATGATTTTACCGAGATCAAATTTCACACCGATCCCTTTAAACCGGAATCGACGCCGGCCTCCTATTTTCGGGCCAAGGGAAGCAATCAGGTAACCTTTTATGGAACCAATCAAACGGCGCATAAGAAATGACGGGGCGGCAGATCGCAAACTACTTGCGAGGGGATTCCTCAGGGGATTAGGGATTTCGTTGGTAGTGATGGAGAGAAGTTCGAGGCTGGTAGTTCCCTCCATAACTAAGGACTAAACCGCTAGCAACCTGCCCTAGCCTTGGAACTTCAGCATGACAACCTACAAGGGTCACGCCCGGGTGGATTCGAACCACCGACCCGCGGATTAGAAATCCGCTGCTCTAGTCCCCTGAGCTACGGGCGCCTGTGTTCAGTATGTAGCAGAAAATAGACAAGGAGCGATGGCCTGCTGAGGGGACAAGGGATTAAGGGATTCAGGGGTTAAGGTAGAATAAAACCCAAGATTCTTAACCCCTTAACCCCTTAACCCCTTCCGAACCCGATCGGCGAAGCAACATTCGCACATCGGAAAGCCCCAACACGGTGGCGGCGAGAAAGTAGGCAAAGGCGCCGAGGGTGCAGAGGGCTAGCGTGCCGGCGAGCCGAACGGCGATCGGACCCTCTAAGGGATCAATCACCCATGAGCCCACCCGGAGCGCTCCGACCAGGACGATACAACTCAGGCCAATCCGTAAAATGGCCTTTAGGAAGTCAGGGCGAAAGAAAGTGCCGACGTGGCGTTGGGAGGCCCAGGCCAGCTGCAGGATGTTGAGCGTGGCCACCGAGGCCACGGAAAGGGTGAGTCCAAGGATACCGAGGTTGAAGACGCGAATGAGCAGGTAGTTCATCCCCATGTTGAGGAAAATTCCGGTCAGGCTGATCCGGAGGGGGATACCTGGTTTGTCGATGGCGGCAAAGGCTGGGCCGACCACTTTGATGCACGAATAGGAAACGAGACCAAGGGCATAGCCTTTGAGCGCGAGGGCGGTGCGGGCAGTGTCATCGGCGGTGAAGCGTCCGTACTGGTAGATGGAGGCGATGACCGGTTCAGCCAGGATAAAAAGTCCGATGGCGGCCGGCAGGGTGAGGAACAGAGTTTGCCGAACCCCCACTAGAAGGCGGTCATGGAGGGCCTGCTTGTCGTCCAGAGCCGCGTGACGGGCGAGGTGGGGGAGCGTGACTGTCGCCACCGCCACGCCAAAGAGCCCGATGGGGAGCTGGATCAGGCGAAAGGCGTTGTTCAGGCAGGTGACCGAACCGTCCTCGAGGTAGGAGGCGAAGTAGCCGTTCACCAGGACGTTGATCTGGATGGCGGCGGCGCCGACCGAGGCAGGGCCGAGAAGACGCAAGACCTGCCTTAGGCCGGGATCTTTAAGATCGATCAGCCAGCGGGCGTGGTAGCCCACGGAAATCGCCCGGGGCACCATCACCAGCCACTGGGC
>CAZWQT010000030.1:10523-13964 GCA_964635945.1 uncultured Akkermansia sp.
AGCGGGCGTGGTAGCCCACGGAAATCGCCCGGGGCACCATCACCAGCCACTGGGCAAGACCGCCCACCAGCACACCGATGGAGAAACCGTAGACCGACTTGGGCCCAAACCCAGGATCCAGCCACCAGGCGACCAGCAAGCCCAGTCCGATGGAGACAAAGTTGAAGACGGCGGAGGCAAGGGCGGGCAGGCCGAAGTGGTGCAGGCTGTTGAGCAGCCCCATGTAAACGGCGGCCAAGGAGAGAAAGAGGATGAAGGGAAAGAGGATCCGCGTCAGCTCGATGGTCAGCTCCGTTTTGCCCGGGATGGTGGCAAAGCCTGGGTTGAAAAACTGGACCAGCAGATCGGCCTCAAGAATTCCGACGGCGACAATGGCCGTGAGGACGATGAAGAGGAGGGTGTTCACATTGTTGGCCAGGCGGTAGGCGGCGGCCTTGCCCTCCTTGGCGAGCTTCTGGGAGAAGGTGGTCACGAAAGCGGTAGAGAGGGCTCCTTCGGCAAAAAGGTCGCGCAGGAGGTTAGGAATGCGGAAGGCCGCGATGAGGGCGTCGAGCTCCTTGCCGGCGCCGAGGACGGTGTTGAGGAGGACTTCGCGGACCAGCCCGAGGATCCGGGAGGCTCCGATGGCCAGCATGACCCGGGAAGTGCCTTTGGTGCTCATGCGCGGTGGAAACGGAGCCGGCAGGCCGTCAGGACTTCTTCTGGGGTGAGGCGGGTCATGCACCGGCGATCGAGGGGACACACCTTGAGAAAGCAGGGACTACAGGAAACCTTGTGACGGGCCACGGAGACGGTGTCGCCCAGCGGACCGGTCCAGGCGGGTTCGGTGGAGCCGAAGATGGCCACGCCGGGCCGGCGCAGAAAGGCGGCGAGGTGCATCGGCCCGCTATCATGGCAAAGGATAAAGCGGGCGTGGGCAATCCAGTGGGCCAGATCGAGGGTGGTGGTTTTGCCGGAAAGATCGCGGATGTCTGAGCCATAGGCTTCGGCCACCGCTTGGCATGATTCCACATCCCCTGGTCCGCCCATGAGGATGGGCTCCAACGAGTGTTCCTTCACGAGGTCGCGGAGAACGGTGGCGAAGGAGGCGGGGTCCCAGCGTTTGGCTGGGCCGTAGGCGGCGCCGGGAAAGACGGCGAGATACGGTTGGGTGGGAGCTTCCGCAGGTCGGGGCAGGGATGTGGGCGGGGCGGGCAACTCTTTCTTGCCTTTCGGCAGGCCCAGATCCTCGAGAAGGCCGAGGTACTGATCGGCAACATGGACGAAACCGTACGGGGAGGTGCGGCGAGGACGATGTTCAGTCAGCAACGCGTTCCGGAGATTGCGGTCAAACCCGGACCGGTAGGGAACCGGGAAAACTTCCAGAGCCACGCGCAGGGAGTTGGGGAAGGCAACGGCCGATACCGCGCTCCTTTTTTTTAGTTCTGAATGGAAAGCAAGGGGCCAGCGGGGGACGGAGAGATATTCCAGTCCCGGCAGGAGGATGGGGGCCAGGGGAGCCAGAGAGGCTGGTCCAGCGACCAGCAGCGGGGCTCGGTCGTTCAACCACGACTGGTAAAGCCGAACGGCGGGGATCGAAAGAATCAGGTCGCCGAGCCAGTTGGGCAGGCGAAGCAGATGAGTCTGGTCGCGGGAAGTGGGAAGGGGGATCACGGGGAGGCTTCCGGCATTTTAAACCGGAGCGACCCAGCGATCAGCGTAAAATACCGGGGGAAGCTCGGCGGTTGTCGGTGTGGGAGGAGTCGGATTCGCCTTCCGAAGCGGGGCGATCTTCCCCGTAGCCGATGGTGCTAATATTGCCGCCGTTGGCTCCGAGGCCGATGAGGTATTGGCGGACCGCGGTGGCCCGCTTTTCGCTTAAAGCCAGATTGTACTGGGGGGTGCCCCGGACGTCTGTGTGGCCGGCGATGACGATCTTGGTGTTAGGGTTGTTGCTAAGGTAGTTCGCCAGCTTGTCCAGTTTTGGCCGTTCCTTGGCTTCGATGGTGAAGCTGTCGTAGGCGAAGTAGACCGTTTCGCTTTTGAGGGTCTCGTAATCGGCGTTTTCCGGGTTGCCGGAACGCTCGGGCAAGGCCTGATCGTAAATATCGTCCGTGGAGTCACCAAAGGCGGCGGCATCGCCTTTTTTATCTTTGTCGGCGCATCCGGACAGGATGGCGAGGAGAGCTACTAGGAATAGGGGTATATATTTCATATTTTCAGCGGCTGGTGTTGGGTTCAGTGTTGTTGCTCAAGTTATTGGGTATTTTTATAGTTTCCCCCGTAAGAGTGTCAAGTAATACGAGATGACCGTTCTGGGATGCTACAAGATGGCGCGAATTCCTTGTCCATGAAGGACTTTCGAGTCCGGATCCACGGCTGACGATACGCGCTTTTTTGGCTCCGATGTCGTAAACACCGATTTGGCCCCCGCCAGAACTGATGCTGTAGGCGATCAGTTTACCGTCGGGCGACCAGTCGGGTTCGGTGGTGTAGGAGGACTCGGTGTTAAGTCTTTCCGGTTCTCCGCCGGTGGCGGGGAGAAGGTAAAGGCTGGGACTGCCGCGCTCATCCGAAACGTAAACGAGTTGCGTGCCGTCGGGTGACCAGGAAGGTGATGCCTCAACGCCGCGGGTGCGGGTGAGTCGGGTGGGTGAGCCGCCGGCCGCCGCCATGGTGTAGAGCTCGGGGTTGCCGTCCTTTGACAGCGTGAGGGCGAGGGTGGAGCCGTCGGGGGAGAAAGCGGCTCCGGTGTTTTGGCCGGGGAACTGGGCGACGCAGCTCCTTTTCTTGGAGCCGAGATCGATCACGTAGGTGTCGCGGTAACCGCTTTTGTCGGAGCTGTAGACGATTTTGGAGGTGTCGGAGGAGAACTTGGGGCCGTAGCCAAGGCTCTTGTCTTGGGTGAGCTGACGGGTGTTGGCCCCGTCGATGTCGGAAATATAGATTTCCTTCACCTTGCTTTTTTTGCCGCCGGAGGCGGAGGCAAAGGCGATCCGGCTGGAGGCGAAACCGGGCGTTCCGGTCAGAGCTTCCACGAGCGCATCGGCGAAGAGATGGGTAGCCCGGCGGGAGTCCCCAGCAAAGGTTTTGTCGACGACGGCCGCACCGCCGGCTTTGGGGACGGCCCGACCGGACAGTCCGCCCGGGGTGATCGAACCGGAGAGGAGGAAGGCGGCGGAATCAGCCGGCACCACCCGGCAGACGCCGGAGCGGTTGAGATCGTCGGTCAGAACTTTGGTGGCGGCGGGACCTTCCGATCCGCCGATGGGCTGGACAGCGACGTCGATCTTGCGTGTTTGTTCGATCACGATGACCGGAGTGGCGGTTTGGGAGTGGAGATGGAGGGGGAGAAGGAGAAGCAGTGTGGAGAGGAGTCGCATCGCGAGAGACAACAGCACCGCAATCAGATTTCCAGCGGAAAATCAAGGTAGGGCGGGATCGATGATCCCGCCTTGTCGC
>CAZWQT010000031.1:0-13637 GCA_964635945.1 uncultured Akkermansia sp.
ACGCCCGCAGCCTCGATGCCGCCCTGCGGCACAAGGGACTCTGGCTTGGCTTTGGGGCCGCCATTCTGGCCCTGACGGTTCTCCTCTACCGCCTGATCCCGCAGGAGTTTCTTCCCGAGGAAGACAAGGGCGTCATCGTGGCGGTCATCATCACCCCGGAGGGGGCCACCAGCGAGGCCACCGACCAGTATGTGCGGCAGGCGGAAAAAATCGCCGCCGACTACCCCGAAACCCGCGTCTTCTTTTCCGCCGTCGCCTTGGCCCGGGGCGCTCCCGGTCAGGCCAACCAGGGCATCATGTTCATCCGCCTGAAGTCGGGGCGCGATCGCTCCGCCCAGGAATTGGCCCGGCCCGGGGCCCGCGGCTCCATGTTCACACGCATGATCACCGAGATTCAGGGCGCCGTGGTCATTCCCTTTCTGCCCAAGGCGGTGGGACGCGGGTTCGGCGAAACCTTTCAGGTGGTTTTGCAGGGACCCGACCTGGCCGTTCTGGAGAAAACCGCCCGGGCACTCCGGGATGAAATCGACAAGGCGGGCATCCTTAGCCAGCCACGCATCAACCTCAATTTTGAGAAACCCCAGCTCAACCTCGACATCGACCGCTCCCGGGCGGCCAACCTCGGCATCTCCGTTCGCGACATCTCCGAGGCCATGCAGATCCTTCTCGGCGGACTCGATATCTCCCAATTTAATTTCGAGGGCAAACAGTATGACGTGATCGCCCAGCTTCGCCGGGGCGACCGGCTGGTGCCAGACGAGCTGAACGTCCTCTATGTTCGGGCCCGCAGCGGTGAACTCGTCCCCATCCGCGATCTGGTGAAGGCCGGAGAGCGGGGCTCGGTCAACGCGATTTCCCATTTCATGCGTCAGCGCAGCGTCACCGTCAGCGGCCAACCCCAAGGCATCAGCCTCGGGCAAGCCATCGAGAGGACGGAAAAGATTGCCCAAAGAATTCTCCCTCCCGGCGTCACCTTGGAATTCGACGGGGAGGCCCGGGAACTCCGTTCCGGCCGTGGCGAGGCCTGGCAGATTGTCGTGCTCGCGCTCCTCATCGTCTACATGGCGCTGGCGGCCCAGTTTGAAAGTCTTACCCATCCCCTCACCATCATGGTGGCGGTCCCCTTGGGCGCGGTGGGCGCGCTACTGCTGCTCTACGTGCTCGGATTCGTCAACCTGATGGCGGTCATTCCCCAATACGCCCCCCCGGGAGCCCTGCCCGGACCCATCGCCTTTCTCTTTGGCCTCATGCCGGAAATTCCCTCCATGAATCTGAACCTTTACAGCTTGATCGGCTTGGTTTTGCTTCTCGGCCTGGTGACCAAAAACTCCATCCTACTCGTCGAATTTGCCAACCAGAAAAAAGCCGAGGGTCTTTCGGCGGAGGAGGCCATGCGCCAGGCCGGCTGCATCCGCCTTCGTCCCATCCTCATGACTGCCCTTTCCACCGCCATCGGGATCCTGCCGATTGCCCTCGGCTTGGGAGCCGGGGCGGAAAGTCGCCGGCCCCTCGGTGTGGCCGTGGTGGGAGGCATGCTT
This sequence comes from uncultured Akkermansia sp., assembly GCA_964635945.1. Lineage (GTDB taxonomy): Bacteria > Verrucomicrobiota > Verrucomicrobiia > Methylacidiphilales > Verrucolacustridaceae > Verrucolacustris. Next base: position 1,539 of record CAZWQT010000031.1, read on the forward strand.
TCCTCCACCTTCCTCACCCTCTATCTCGTGCCGGTCTTCTACGTGACCGTAGATCGGCTCTTCGGCCGCAAACCGGCCACGGAGCCGGCCTTGTCGGGCTCCTGATGGGTTCCTAAGTTGCTCTCATGACCATGGCCATGCCCTACGCGGCCGAAGAGGCCCGCGAGCGGCGCGATATGTTGATCGCCGCCGCTCTGACCCTCCTTTATTTTCTGGTTGTCGTCTTTTTCTGGTTTTCCTCGGAAGCCATCACCCGCCTCCGCAAGACCGAGGATGTCCCCCAAGTCCGTCAAATCACTTCCCTCAAGCGGCTGCCTCCGCAAGCGCCGCCTCAGGCCGCGGTTCCCCCGGAAAATCGTTTTGTCGACGCTTCCGGTCTGCAGGAATCCAAGGAGGTGGATCCCCGCACTGCCTTGCAGAGTGACCGCAATACCGCCGCCGCCAGTAAAGTCATTAGCGGAACCGATCCCACCCTCGGCGGTCAGGAAGGCAAAAAGGACGATTCGCTCACCATGCGGAACAGCCAGTTTTCCCCGAATCAAGCCTCCCCCCCTCCGGCCGCCGCCTCGCCCGCCCGCCTGAGTCCAACCGCCCCACCGCCCAAGCCAAAACCGGCCCCCTCCCCCTCGCTGCCCAAGCCACAAGACCTCGTCAAACCCATCCCCGGACCCGGCACTCCCATCGAAAAAGCCTCCCCCGATACCCCTCCGGATGCGAAACCGGACCAAGCTGACGATGCCACCCCTCCCACCCCCTCGGCCGCTCAAGCCGCCGCCGATGCATCGGACTCCTCCTCCGCTTTGGCGCCACCCCCGGACATCTTCCGTGATCGCTCCGCCGTCGCCGGGGGAGCGCAAATGGGGCAGGATGCTTCCTTCGCCTCCATGGCCACGGCTCTGGGGCGCTACCAGCACAAGCTCTACCTTGCGATCGGCTCCCGCTGGAACAGCAAAGTCCAGCAGACCATGGCCCAGATCGGCGTGGATCGCGTGGTCATCCGATTCCACGTAAATCCGGACGGAACCATTTCCGACCTCGATGTGGTTCAAGGAAACCCCAACTCGATTCTTGGACTGATCAGCGCTGACTCGATTCAGCAGTCCAGCAACCTCATCGGGCCCTTCCCCGCAGATCTCCAAAAGGAGAAGCCCAACGGTTTCCCTTGGCAGCTAGCTTTTCGGATCTACTGATTCGCCTGCGGACTCGCCAACCGACCGATTTTCCCTAGGGTTTGTTTATGGATATTCCCCTGCTCGACCATTTCTTCGGCCTGAAGATCAACCCGCTCATCATTTTTCTGATCCTGCTGCCGCTTTTTTCGGCGCTCATCTCCGGTTGTTTTCTCAGCACGGTCATTTTTCTCCGCCTCCGCCGGGACCGGGTTACCCCCAAGGACATTGTCGACGCCATCCGCGCTCTCCGTCCTGGCGGCAACACGGAAACCCTGACCCGCCTTTGCGTTCGCAATGACTCCGCCCTCGCCCGTCTGGTCAACAGCTGCCTGGAACACTCCTCCCTGCCTCGCGCCGAAAATGTCGAAGTCCTCGAGACCGCGGCCCGAACCGAGGTCTCCCGCTTGGAACGCGGCCTCGTCTATCTGGAGATCTTCGTCGGTGCCTCGCCGCTTCTGGGTCTGGTCGGCACCGTCTCCGGCCTCATCACGATCTTCGCCGCGGTGGGTTCCGCCAATGCGGATGCGGAAAAGATCTCCGCGGGTATCGCCGAGGCTCTCCACACCACCGTCCTGGGTATCGGCACCGCCATCGTCATGCTGTTCCCTTTCACCTTCTTCAGCAAAAAGATCGACACCATTTCGGTGGAACTGGAAGACATCTCGATGCTCCTGCTGAAAAAGCTCTACACCGAGGAAGTCCCCGCCTGACACCCGTCCGGGTTCGCCCGCGATGAAATTTCACCCCACCCGCCGGCGCCGCGTGGAGATCAACGTCATCCCGTTGATCGACATTCTTTGCATGCTCCTGATTTTCTTCATCGTGACTACCTCTTTTAAAAAGAAGGTCGCCAATGTCGACGTGACCCCGCCGAAATCGGAAAAGGGCAACGAAACCGTTGAGGACGCCAAGGCCCCGCCCGAACTGACCATGAAATCCTCCAAGGCGGACGAGTACGCCAAAATCTTCGATTCCGACAAGTTTCCCATTTTTCTTGGAGACCAACCCCTGAGCCTCGACCCCAAATCCGACAGCTTTCGCGCGGATCTGGCCAAAACCCTCAAGGATCGAGGCGTAAAAAATGTGATTCTCAACTTCGACGAGACCACCCCGATTTCGGTGTTCTTCAAATTCTTCGACGCGTGTGAGGACGCCGGCGTGCCTATTTCCGTTCGCACCTCCAAGATCGGCAGCGCCACCGCCAGCCCCTGAAAAAAGCCCCCGCCCTCCCCATCCGGATCTACGGCGACCCGGTGTTACGTCACCCGGCCATCGCCGTTCGCCCGCCGGATCCCAAGCTGCACGAACTGGCTGCCACCTTGGAGGCCACAATGCATGAGGCCGAGGGTGTTGGCCTTGCGGCTCCCCAGGTGGGAATCTCCCTGCAAATTGCTGTCGTGGATCTCCGGAAGGTGGAAAAGCGCCCCTCCGCGATGGAAGTCGGGGGGAAGCCGGTCGCTTGGCAAAAGTATATGCCTCTCTTTTTCTGCAACCCCATCCTCACTCTCACCCGAAAGAAAGAGGATGCCGACGAGGGCTGTCTGAGCTTTCCGGGCCTTTCCGGGGCCGTCCGCCGCAGTCTACGGATCCAGATGGACTACCTGGACCTGGAAGGAAACAAACAGACCTTGGTCGCCGGCGGACTTCTCGCCCGCGCCATTCAACACGAGGTCGACCACCTGCAGGGAATCCTCTTCATTGACCGAATGGAGGCGGAAATCCGTCGGCCGTTGAAACCCGCCCTGGACGAACTTCTCGCCAAATCCAAACTCGGCGGGGTGGGACGCTAAACCATGCTCATTCGGGCCGACGGCCTCCTGCAGGCGCCGGACCATATTCTCCGACCGGGTCGACTTCGTATTTCGGGCCGTTTCATTCAGGAGACAGGCACAGATCTGACCCCTCAACCCGGAGAAGAGATTCTTGAACTCCCGGGGATCACCCTCGCCCCTGGATTTCTCAACCTCCACGCTCATCTGGAACTATCGCCGCTTCATAAAAAAATCCCCGCAGGCCTGCCTTTTGCCGAATGGCTGCGACAAATCCTTGGTCTTCTTCCTGGGCTGCATGCCACGGCCCGGACCTCATCTATTCTGACATCTTCCCGCCATGCCGCCGAGACCGGCACCACCACCATCCTCAGCATTCTTTCCGATCCCAGCGCCCTGGCCGGCCTTGCCGGTACGCTACCCCGTGTTTGGTGGGCGCTTGAGTTCATGGATTTGCATGGAGATCCGCAGGCCGCCAGACAAATGGATCGGATGGCCGCCTGGCTTTCTCGCCATCCTGGCTGTGCCTGGCAGGCCGCCATCTCCCCCCACGCCCCTTATAGCGCCTCGACCGATCTTTACCGCGAATGCGCTCGCTTGGCGGCAGAGCTACATCTGCCCTTCACCACCCATCTTGCGGAGTCTGTTGAGGAGGAAGAGCTTTTCGGAACCGGCCAAGGTTCTCTTCGAAACCTTTTGCCGGACTCTTGGACCCCAGGCCATCTCACCGATCGGAGAGCGGCCATCCCGGCCGCATCGCTCCTCGCCCACGGGAACCGGTTGTCGGAAGACGCCATGTCGGATCTCGGAAAACGTGGATGTTTTGTGATCCACTGCCCCATCGCCCACCGCTGGTTCGGCCGGGAACCTTTCCCCTTGGAAAAGTTTCGGCGCCACGCCATCCCCGTAATTTTGGGAACGGACAGCCCCGCCAGCTCGGATAACCTCGCCCTCGACCTTCGCGCGGAAATCCGTGCCTTCCGGCAAACTCACCCCCAAATCTCCGTGAAAGACCTCTGGGACATGGTCACGACCCTTCCTGCACGCGCCCTTGGACAGGCAGGACGCCTGGGCGTCCTGCAACCGGGTGCATTCGCAGACTGGGTGGGGTGGAAGGTGCCGCCTTCGTCCGATCCTGCCTCGGCAATTCTGGATTCCACAGAGCCTGCCGAGATTTTCTGCATCGCGGGAAGGATGGATCGACCGGAACGACTTTAGTATTTCCTCTCGTCCCCCTCGGCAGGCCTCGGCACGATATCATGATGACCGCCTCTTTGACGGCCAAGACCGAGGAGAAAAAACGGATGCGTCAATCCCAAGGCATCCAGCGCTTTTTGAATCCTGCTTCCCCGTCCCTCTCCTTTTCCGATAACGACTATCTCGGTCTCTCCCGCCATCCTGACGTGGCTGAAGCCGCCATCCGCGCGATCCACGAAACCGGAACCAGCGCCCGGGCCGCCCGCCACCTCGCCGGATCGTGCCGGGAACATGCCTCGCTGGAAAAGGCACTTGCCGATTGGAAGAGAACCGAAGCCGCCCTCGTCTTTTCTTCAGGATACCAAACCCCGCTGGGAGTCATCCCCTCCCTCGTCGGCCCCCAGGACACTGTTCTTCTTGAGCGGAACGCCCACGCCTGCCTTTTCGATGGCGCGAAACTTTCCGGGGCCCGACTCCGTCTCTTTCTACGCAATCATCAAGCCAGTCTCGAAGAGGGCTTGCTTTTGACGCGCAAGCTGAATCCCGATGGGAAGATTCTGGTGGTCGCCGAATCTCTCCATTCGATGGATGGGGATTTTTTGGAAGTGGAAACCTTGGTGGAACTGAAGGAAAGATACGGGGCCTGGCTTCTCCTGGATGAGGCCCATGCCAACGGTGTAATTGGCCCGGCGGGGACCGGCTGGGCTGCGGAACGTGGCTTGATGGAACGGATCGACATCCAGATGGGCACTCTGGGCAAGTCCTTGGGCTCTTCCGGGGGCTTCGTCGCCGCCTCCAGCGCGGTCATCGAACATTTTCTTAATGAAGCCCGCACGTTTCTTTTTGGCACGGCGCCCACTCCGGCCGCCATGGCTGCGGCGGCCAAGGCTCTGCAAATTCTGAGCTCCATCGAGGGCGACAGCCTTCGTGAAAAACTGAAGAAAAATATTCTCCTGTACGCCTCTTTTCATCCCTCTTCCCGCCCGGGCCCTATTCAACCTTGGCCCTTGAAATCCAACCACGGGACCGTGCAGGCCCGGGACTTTCTCCTCACCCGCGGCCTCGATGTTGCCGCCATCCGCCCCCCGACGGTACCGGAAGGATCCGCCCGCCTGCGCATGAGCCTGTCTGCCCGGCACTCCGAGGCCGAAGTGCAAAGATTGGCGGAAGAGCTGAAGCGGTTGCCCGTGGAGTGAGTTCAGACGACACGATCCGGCTGGACCGGAAACATCTCTGGCACCCCTTCACCCCCCACTCGGCATGGATGGATCCCGCGTTCCATCCCGTAGTCATTGTCGCCGGGGAAGGCTCCTGGCTTATCGATGCCGAAGGACGTCGCTACCTCGACGGCAACTCTTCCATTTGGACCAATCTCCACGGGCACCGACACCCCCACCTCGATGACGCGATCCGGACCCAGCTTGGGAAAGTGGCGCACACCTCTTTTTTGGGTCTGACCCATGAGCCCGCCGCCCGGCTTGCTGAAGAACTCCTCTCCTATTTTAAAAGACCGGAAGATTCTCCAAAACTGAACCGGGTTTTCTTTTCCGATGACGGCTCCACGGCCATGGAGGCCGGCCTCAAGATGATCATCCAGGCCTTTGCCCAGACGGGGCAACCCCAGCGGACAGAATTTATCGCCCCCATCGGCGCCTATCATGGGGACACCGTCGGAGCCATGAGTCTCGGCAAAAGCGATCTGTTTCACCGCCACTACCAGCCTCTGCTCTTTCCCTCCCGCCGGGTGATGACCCCATTTTGCTACCGGTGTCCCTTCAACCAGGCAAAACCCGAGATGGCCGATGCCCGTTCTTATCGAAAATGTAATTTTGAATGCGCCGACCAGGCCGAGGAGGAAATTAACCGAGCCGGCGACCAGCTGGCTGCCTGGGTCTTGGAACCCCGGGTCCAGGGTGCCGCCGGAATGGTGATGCATCCAAAAGGATATGCGCAGCGAACTTCCGCCGCGGCGCGCAAGGTGGGGGCCAAGGTTTTTCTGGATGAAGTCCTCACCGCTTTTGACCGGAGCGGCTTTCCCCTTGCCGCCCACGGGGAAGGTGTCTCCCCGGATGTGGTGGCTGTGGCCAAGGGTCTGTCCGGAGGGTATCTGCCCTTGGCCGCTACGCTGGCTACCGAAGATATTTTCCGGGCCTTTGACGGGCCAACCGAGAACACCTTCTTTCACGGCCACAGCTACACCGCCAACGCCTTGGGGTGTGCCGTGGCCCGGGCAAGTCTTCGGCTTTTGCAGGATCCGGCCGAAGAATCCAGACGGCACCTTTTGACTCAACAACTTCGCGACCTGTCCCAAAGGTTTTGGAAACACCCGCATGTTGGTGACGTCCGCCAGGAAGGAACCATTCTGGCCGTGGAGATCGTGGCAGACCGAGCGACCCGCTCCCCCTTCCCTTCCGCCGAGCGACGTGGGGCCCGGATCTGCCAGACGGCCCGCGAATTCGGACTCCTGACCCGGCCGATCGGCGACGTCCTGATTCTCATGCCCTCCTATGCCACGACATCGGAAGAGCTGGAGAAAATGGTGACAGCTCTCCAAAAGGCTCTGGCCAAGGAGATCGCCGCATGAAGGGGCTTTTTATCACCGGCACCGACACCGGCGTTGGCAAAACATACTTCACTTCCCTGCTGACCCGGACCCTTCGGAGCCAGGGCATCCCCGCAGTGGCTCTGAAACCGATCGCCAGCGGAGACCGTTCGGATGCCTCGAAACTTTCCGAGGCCATGGGATCTGCGCTGTCGCTCTCCCAAATCAATCCCATTCACTTCGCGGCTCCTTTGGCCCCTTATGCAGCCAGTCAGCGGGAGAATCGTGCCTTCCCTTGGGATATCCTCCGTTCCCACTGGAAGGGAATCACCACCCAGCTGACAGGTCCTTTTCTTGTGGAGGGAGTCGGCGGGTGGCGGGTGCCTTTAGATTCCACACATACTGTCCGAGAATGGGCCCGGGAACTGGATCTTCCCGTTTTGGTTGTCTGCCGGGCATCCCTCGGCACCCTGAATCATACCCTGCTCACGGTCGACTCCATTCGCCAAGTCGGTCTTTCCGTGGCTGGCATCGTCATGAATTTTTATGCCACCACGGAGAATGATGCCACTCGGACCAATCCGGGGATTTTGGCGGAGTGGTGTAACTCGCCGGTGGCCAAATTACCGGCGGATCTGAAAAGCTGGGAAATTCCCCGCTGGCTTCTGGATATTTTACGTTGAACCGATCGACCAACGCGGGTCGGCATCGCTCTGCCAGTCGGATGTTGCTCCGTCCAGATACCGTCGGCCGGTCACGGCTGCAATCATCGCCGCGTTGTCCGTATTCCATCCCCCGAGCGGGGTAAGCACAACAGCCCCCTCCGCTCGAGCCGCTTCCTCGAGCGCTCGGGCAACCACCCGGTTGGCGCTGACTCCACCGCTCACGGTCAAAAGCTTCCGGCCCGTCCGACGCAGGGCCAAACGGCATCGGTCCGCCAAACACTCGGCAATCGCGGCTTGTGCCTCAGCGCAAAAATGGCTGCGCGAGGGCCCTGGTTGGGCGATGTCCGGCTGTTTTTCCAGCAAAAGCCGGGCAGCGTTCTTGAGGCCGCTAAAGCTAAAATCCGCTTCCTCTGAGCCTTTCATGGGCCGCGGAAGTTTTATCCTCCCCACCTCTCCCCTAACCGCCTCCTTTTCCATCTCCGGACCCCCCGGATAGCTCAGTCCAACCATCCTCGCCAACTTGTCAAAAGCTTCCCCGGCAGCATCGTCTCGCGTCCCTCCCACGATGATTCGCTGATGGTCCTCCGGCGCATCCACGAGAAGGGTGTGTCCCCCGCTGGCAATCAGTGCCAGGTGCGGGAATTCCGGCCACTTCCCCCTGGAAACAAAAGGGCTGTAAATATGTCCCTCCAGATGATTGATGGCATAAAACGAAGCGTGTTTTGCCCAGGCCAGGGATTTGCCGAAGGTCAGTCCCACCAACAAAGCAGGCGCTAATCCCGGACCCGCGGTGGCACCTACGGCGTCGATCGTATCCTCTTTCTCGAGAACGGCCTGAGTGATTTTGGGAAGCAGTTCCAAATGCTGGCGCACCGTCAGTTCCGGAACGATACCGCCAAGAGCCTGGCTTTCCTCCGGGCGAGTGGCCAACTGCTGGCGGATCAGCCGCACCCCGGAAGCATCCGCTTCGACAAGAGCTACAGCGGTTTCGTCGCAGGAAGTCTCGATGCCCAGGGCCAGCACGGTCAGCGGGCCGCTGCCGTGCGCCGGGCCACGACTTTCCATCCGCGCAAAACATCGACCGCCCGGTCCAGAGGTTCATCGAAGACGAGCGGAGCCGCTTCGCCGGGCTTGCGCAGGCCGGGACTACGACTCTGATAAATCGCCTTTTCCTCCGCCAAGGTCATTCGAGCGGTGATATCGGGCTCGATTCCTACCCCATGGATTTTGCGGCGGGAGGGTGTGGTGTAATGAGCGGTAGTCAGCCGTACGGCCACCGCCGGTGCCACGGAGGCATCCACCGGCTGGACGGTTTGGACCGATCCTTTACCAAAAGTTGTTTCCCCGACCACGACAGCTTTTCCCAGATCCTGAAGTGCCCCAGCCACAATTTCCGCGGCGCTCGCGGTATTCCCGTTGACCAAAACGGCAACGGGCCAGCGGACCTTGTGGCTGACGGCTTTAGCCAGATATTCAAATCGCCCCGCAGATGCTTTGCGCCCTTCCGTGGCCACCACCAGGGTCCCGGGAGGAACAAAGCGTCCCACCACCTCCACCGCCGCATCCACAAGACCACCGGGATTGTCGCGGAGATCCAACACCAACCCCGCCGCACCCTCCCGCTCCAACCGGTCGATCGCCTGGTCGAATTCGGCGGCCGTTTTTTCCCCGAATTGGGTGATTCGCAGATACCCAATCCTCTCGCCGCCAGTTTGTGAAAACGGCAGGAGGCCGACATCGGCCAGGGTCGGCACCTGGATCATCTCCCGAACCAGCGGCACCTCCAGGGTCCGGGTTTCAGAGGGCCGATACAAAGTGAGGGTGACCGCGGCGCCCGGTCGACCCCGCAACTTCCGGATCGCTTCCGACAAGGTGAGTTTTTGGGTGCCCTGGCCGTCGATTTTCAGGATTCGATCCCCGGGCATGAGTCCGGACCGAAACGCCGGTCCTCCTTGGATGGGAACATTGACGGTCAACTGATTGTCCACCATCCCCACCGAAATTCCCAACCCCCCAAACTGACCCTCCGTTTCCGTCCGAATCATGGAATAATTTTCCGGATCCAGGAACTGGCTGTGGGGATCCAAAGAGGAGAGCAAACCCCGGAGGGCCGAGTAAGTCATCTTGTCGTAATCGGTTTTTTCGGGCTCCAAATACTCATCGCGGATGAGCTCGATGACATTCGCAAAAAGCAACGCGCTGCGGTAACGCCCTTCCTCCTCCTTGGAGGCGGATTTTGATTTCGCATCTTGCGCCAGCAGACATGGACATAGCACCATCCCGGCCAGGGCCGAGGAGATGAGCTTCCGCCGGATCATTTTCTTGCGGGGGAATCGAGGTTGGCCTGGAACCAACCGATCGTTTCCCGCAAACCGTCCTCCAGGGAAATTTTCGGCTCCCAGCCGAGGAGTTTTTTGGCGCGTGAAATGTCCGGTTGACGCTGTTTGGGATCGTCCACCGGCAGTGGCTTCCGGACAATTTCGCTCTTGGTTCCAGTCAGTCGGCGGATCCTCTCCGCAAACTCCAGAATGGTGAGTTCCAAAGGATTTCCAATATTGACTGGTTCATGAAAATCAGACTGGGACAGAAGGTAGATCCCGTTGATCAGATCGCTCACATAACAGAAGCTGCGCGTTTGTTTACCGTCCCCAAACACGGTCAGAGCCTCCCCTCGTAAGGCTTGCCCAATGAAGGCAGGAACCACCCGGCCATCCCGTAACCGCATCCGCGGGCCATAAGTGTTGAAGATTCGGACAATCTTGGTGTCAACCTGGTGGTAGCGGTAGTAGGCCATGGTCATCGCCTCGGCAAAGCGCTTGGCCTCGTCGTAGACCCCACGCGGCCCGATCGGGTTCACGTTCCCCCAGTACTCTTCCTTTTGCGGGTGGATGAGCGGGTCGCCATAACATTCACTGGTGGAGGCAAGCAGGAAGCTGGCTCCTTTGGATTTAGCCAGGCCCAGGGCGTTATGCGTGCCCAAGGATCCAACCTTGAGGGTCTGAATGGGGAGTTCCAGGTAGTCAATCGGGCTGGCCGGTGAGGCAAAATGAAAGACGTGATTCACCGGACCCTCCACGGTGATAAACTGGGTGACATCGTGGCGGAGGAAGCGGAAGTTGGAGTTTCCCCTGAGATGATCCAGATTCCGTTCGTTTCCGGTAATCAGATTGTCGATGGCGATCACCTGGTGGCCCTCTCGGAGGAGCCGGTCGGTCAGATGGGAGCCAAGAAACCCGGCTCCCCCGGTAACGACACTAATCGGCATCTCTCTGGGCTAGAATCTTTTCCTCCCCATGGCAAGCCGACGGCTCGCCTCATTTGGTTTTTTAACGCAATCTGTGGCTATGTCGGCTCCCCACTCGGACGCGACGACCTTCTTTGGCAACTACCGCTTGGAGCGGGAACTGGGCCAAGGGGGTATGGGCACGGTTTATCTGGCTCAGGACACCGGGTTCCACCGTAAGGTGGCCTTAAAAATTCTAAAGGCCGACCTGAGCGACGATCCCTCGTTTGCGAAAAAGTTCCTGGAAGAGGTCGAAGTCACTGCCGCTCTCGCCCATCCCAATATTATTCGGGTCTACACGCTCGGAGAGCAGGACGGACGCCTCTATCTTGTCATGGAGCATTTGGACCAGCCCAGTCTTGAGGAAAAAATGGAAAAGCTTGGAAAGATTCCCGAACGGGAAGTCTTGGAAATCGGTATCGGCATCGCCTCCGCGCTTCAATTCGCCCATGAGGAGACCGGCCTCATTCATCGCGACATCAAGCCGGGCAATATTCTTTTCGGTCGAGGTAACATACCCAAACTGGCTGATTTCGGCCTAGCCGCTGGTGCTCAGTCGGCATTGGGTCAACAGGATGAAATCTGGGGAACCCCGTATTACGTGTCACCGGAACGACTAAACCGCGAGGAGGAGGACGTCCGCAGCGATATCTATTCCTTAGGCGCTACCCTTTACCATGCTTTAGCAGGACGGGCACCGTTCGAAGCAACCACTCCTGAGGAGGTTGCTCATCGGCATCTAGTTGACCGCCCTCCGCCGCTCCGAAGCCAGCGCCCAGAGGCCCAGGAGCAAACTGTTTACACGCTGGATATGTGCTTACAGAAAAAGAAGGAGCGACGCTGGCAGAACTATCAGGAGCTTTTACCGCAACTACGAGATGCGTTACGACGTATATCTAAAGACTAAAGATTAATCAGAGTACACTTTAGCATCTGTAGGAAAATTAGTGGTACCTAATGATACGGACTTATCTTCCTTTGCGCGAATGAATTCTGCGGAATTTCCAATGCGATACACCACCAACCCCTTGTTTTTCCAGCTATTTGTGCCAGAGAGGGTCACTTTTTCCTGCAACTGCGAAGGGGTGTTTTTGGACAAAAACAGCGGTATCGCCCCATCATCTGAGGTGGTCAGAGGGCCGTAAACTGCCCAAGCGATGTTCTTTGCTTCAATAGAGTTGGTGTTAGTGGCTGCTGGATAACCGTTGCCAGACAAAATTTTTGTACTGGTAAGCAAGCCGGCAGCTATCAGGTTGGTAAAGTAATCCTTGGACTTGGTGGGTGTGTTGGTTCCAAAAAATGCACCCTCGTTGTCATTCGCGTATCCGAAGGCGATCAAGCCACATTGACGAATGTTGGAGACATCCACTTGTTGCTTTGCCTTATCCAAGCCACCTTGGATGGCAGGGACCGCCAATCCCGCCAAAAGGCCGATGATACTAATGACCACTAGCAGCTCGACGAGGGTGAA
>CAZWQT010000032.1:0-3359 GCA_964635945.1 uncultured Akkermansia sp.
TTATGCCGAGAGGTTTGGAATCTTTGTAGGGATCTGGGCGCCGACGTTTTTTATTCTTTCGAATCGACTCCATCACTACGCCGAAAAGAAATAACGACGGACTGCTGGCTATGGCCGGTGGCTAGTTACGAGGTAAGTTTAGGTTTGCAAAAGTCGGCACCTTAAAGGCCGCACACTAGCAGCGTGTTTCTCTGGCCGAGGAGGGGAGGAATCGTGCGGTGGTGATACCGCCATTGTCAGCGGAGAGAACCCTAATATCCACCTCGTCGAGGCCGGCCTTGCGCAGGGCGGTGGCCATGGCGTTTCCGATGTGTTTTTCAGATTTCTGGCAGATGGCCAGGATGGTGGGGCCGGCCCCGCTCAGAAAGGCTCCGATGGCACCGGCCCGCTCGGCGGCTTCAATCGCCTGTTCCAGGCCGGGGACAAGGGCGGCACGGTGCGGCTGGTGGAGACGGTCGTGGAATGCTCCACGGGCCTCCTCGTATTTCCTTTCGAGAAAGGCCGCGGTGATGCGGGCAGCATTGCGGAGATTACTGGCGGCATCCTGAAGGGAAACGCTGGGAGGAAGGATGGAGCGGGCGGTACGGGTGGAGGTTTCGATCCGGGGGATGGCGGCGACAAACTTCAGCCGGGAGGAAATGCGGACCCGCGCCGGCTGGGCTCCACCACAGACGATGAAGCCGCCAAGGGCAGCGGCGGTGACGTTGTCGGGGTGCCCCTCGATCTTGGTCGCTGTTTCGATGAGCCAGTCCATGTCGAAAGGCCGGCGGTTCACCTTATCAAGGGCGGCGAGCATCCCCAGGCGGATGGTGGCGCTGCTACCGAGTCCGCGGGCGGGAGGGACGTTACCCCGGACCACCAGTTTGTAAGGCTTGAGGGAAAGGTTTCGCGACTTGTGGTAGGCCTCGAGGATCTCCTGGGCGAAGGGGTCGGGCCGCTCCGGGGTGCCGGGTTCGATGGCGATGTAGTTATAAAGCTCAAGAGCAAGGGCGAGGGCGTCGAAGCCGGGGCCGAGATTCGCGGTGGTGGCAGGAACGCGAATCCAGAAAGGGAGGCGCAGGTGGGGAGATCTCATCTCAGTCGAAAGAATTTTTCCGCGGCTTCGGTGGTGGCGCGAGCAGTTTCTTCCAACGAGAGTCCGCGGAGGGAGGAGATCTTTTCGGCCACCCGACGGGTATGGGCAGGCTCGCAGCGCTTTCCACGATCTGGATCCGGGGCAAGGTAAGGGCAGTCAGTTTCAACAAAGAAAGAGCCCAAGGGCACCCGTTTGGCAACATCCTGGACATCCTGGGCGTTCTTAAAGGTGACGATTCCGGTGAACGAGAGGGAATGGCCAAGCTCAAGGAGGTGGCAAGCCTGGTCGGTAGTTCCGGAAAAGCAGTGAAACACGGCGTGGAGGCGACCGCTATATGGCTTGAGGGCGTCCAGGGTGTCCTTCCAACTATCCCTTTGGTGAATGACCACATTCAGGCCAAGTTTAGCAGCCAGATCCAGTTGCTCCTGAAAAAAGATCGCTTGGCGGTTTTTTGCGTCCGCATCAGCCAAGGCGGCGGCTTCGCTGCCCGGGGCGGTCGTACCGATGGTGGCGGAAATATTGGCAAAGGTGGACTCCCGGCGGCTGGGAAGGGAGCGGTAGTCAAAACCACACTCCCCAATGGCGGCGATCTTGGGTTGGTTCGCCATCTGTTCGAGTTGGGTGATGGCGTCATCCGGAGCCTCCATCACCTCATTGGGATGAATGCCGAGGGTGGCAAAGACCTCGGGATGACGTTGCGCCAAAGCGAGGGCCGCCCGGCTGGTTTCCAGGTTCGTGCCGATGGCAATTATTCGGGTCACCCCGTTTTCGACCGCCCGACGAATGACCGCATCACGGTCGGCATCAAAATCGGGGAAATCAAGATGGGTATGAGTATCGATCAACATCGCAATTAAAATTTACGGCAAACTGCCCGGGAGAAAAGGTCTTAGGCGGGAGGGGGAAGGTTTAGGATGAGGACAGGGGGGCCGTGAAAACCTCGGCCCGGACACAATGGGTGCAGCGGCCGGAAGATTCGAACTCGGTGAGGCTTTGGAGGGTGGTTTTTGCGATAGTCCGGAGGGCATGATCGGTGAGGAAGGCCTGGTGGCCGGTGACAAGAACATTGGGAAAAGTGAGGAGGCGGGCAAACAGGTCATCCTTCAGGATCTCGGAGGAGCGGTCCTCGAAAAAGAGGCCAGCCTCCTCCTCATAGACATCAATAGCGAGGTGGCCAATGTGCCCCTTTTTGAGGCCTCGGATGACCGCAGGGGTGTCAAAGATGGCTCCGCGGCTGGTGTTGATCAGGAAGACACCCTTTTTCATCTGAGCAAGGGTGTCGTCGTTGACGAGGTGCCGGGTCGCGGGAAGCAGGGGGACGTGGAAGGTTATGATATCCGATTCACGGAACAACTCTTGCTGGGAAACGTAGCGGCAGAGCTTGGCAAGTTCCGGGTGGGGGGCAGGGTCGTGCGCAAGAATCCGACAACCGAAGCCGGAAAGGTTTTTGACCACCTCGCAGCCGATGGCCCCGGTGCCGTAGACGCCGACGGTCTTGTCGCGGAGTTCGAAGCCCTCCAGGCCCTCGAGCTCGAAGTTGCCTTCCCGGACGCGCTGATTAGCCCGGGGGATCTTGCGGGCCATGGCCAAAAGCAAGGCGAGGGTGAACTCCGAGACGGCGTTGGGGGAGTAGGAGGGGACGGAGGCTATGGTCATGCCGAGTTCCTTGGCGGCATGGAGGTCGATGTGGTTGGTGCCAGTGCTGAGGGTGGCCACGAGCTTGGTCCCGCCCCCGGCCAGAATCTTGAGGCAGGAGCGGTCGACCTTGTCGTTCACAAAGACCAATGCGGCCCCATAGCCGGCACCGAGCGGTGCCGTGGTGGCATCCAACTTGGTTTCGAGGAACTTGAGAAGGTGACGGCCGAAGGCATTTTCAGAATTGAGGGCGTTTTCTAAATAAGAACGGGAGCTGAAAACCAATGCCTTCATTGATTCAGCCTACAGGCGATGAATCGCGCGTTCTAGAGGTACGGCAGGAAGTAGGGGGCCGGTGAAAGGGGCAGAAAATCGATTCAGATAAAGTGAAACGGAGACTCGGAAGTCTGATTGTGGGTAAGGCGGGCTCGATGCCCCCGGCAAGGTACAAGAAACCTTGTTTCAAGCTTAAGCGAGGCAGCCTCCTCGAGGCCGACCCACCAAAGCAAAAGCAAGGCAAAGCGGTGCATTGACCGCGAGAAAAGGTTGGGAAAGGATCAAGACATGGGACACAAGGGATGGAGCTCTGAGGTAGCTGGACCGGCGATCGGACCATACCGGCAGGCGACAGAGGCGGGCGGATTCGTGT
>CAZWQT010000032.1:3459-12809 GCA_964635945.1 uncultured Akkermansia sp.
GCTGGACCGGCGATCGGACCATACCGGCAGGCGACAGAGGCGGGCGGATTCGTGTTTCTGTCCGGGCAGCTGGCCTTGGATGGGCAGGGCAACCTGATCAACGGCTCCGTGGCCGAGCAGACAAGGAAGGCGCTCGAACGGGCACAGAGTCTGTTGAAGGAGGGCGGGTTGAGTTTGGGCGATGTGGTGAAGGCGACGGTATTTTTGACCG
Source organism: uncultured Akkermansia sp. (assembly GCA_964635945.1). Lineage (GTDB taxonomy): Bacteria > Verrucomicrobiota > Verrucomicrobiia > Methylacidiphilales > Verrucolacustridaceae > Verrucolacustris. The sequence goes on from CAZWQT010000032.1 coordinate 3,671, forward strand.
ACCTCAAGACCTTCCCAGAGATGAACACGGTGTACGCCGAGTTTTTTCCGAAAGATCCGCCCTCGCGTTCGACCATTCAGGTGGCGGCCTTGCCGAAGGGTGGAGCGGTGGAGATCGAGCTTTTGGCCCGGCGGGCCTCATGACCCAGGAACAGGTGCTGGAGGTGTTCCGGCGGTGCGGGGCGCTGTTGCAGGGCCACTTTGTGCTGCGGTCGGGAAAGCACAGCCGGACGTTTTTTCAGTGTGCCCTGGTCCTTCAGGACCCGGTGGCCACCGCGGAGTTATGCGGGGCCTTGGTGGCCAAATTGAAGGTGGAGAGGTGGACTTTTCATTCGGTGATTTCGCCTGCCATGGGCGGGATTCTGGTGGGGCATGAGGTGGGTCGGCATCTGGGGCGGCGGCATATTTTTGCCGAAAAGGATGACGGGAAACTCAAGATCCGAAGATTTGAGGTCAACCCGGGGGAGAGGTTTTTAGTGGCAGAGGATGTGATCACCACGGGAAGTGCAGTGAAGGAGGTTATCGCGCTGGTCAAAGCGGCCGGGGGCGAGGTGGCCGGAGTCGCGTGCCTGGTGGACCGCAGTGAAAAAAAGCCTGATTTGGAAGCGCCCCTTTGTGCTCTCATGAAATTGCCGGTCGAAACCTTTGAGCCCGATCAGCTCCCGGATGATTTAAAAAAGTCCCCCGCGGTCAAACCCGGGAGCCGTTAAGCGGGATTCTGGCTTGGATTCGGGGCGCTTTTGCGTTCCAATCATTTGATCATGAAGAGTGTCCGCAGGGTTCGCTATGAGTGGGATCTGTCGAAAGTGCCGACGCAGTTTCCCTCGCTTCCGCCCAAGCATGAGATCAAGGAGGTGAAGGAGTACGACGTGGAGGCCATCTGGGAGGGGTTGCAGAAAACATTTCTCAATGAGAAGGGTTGGATCATCGGGTTGGATGCACATCTGGAGGAGTTGCGAAGGAGACTTTTCCCTGAGGGCAAGCCAGTGGTCGGGATGGAACTGTTGGTTCTAATGCACGGCCCCCGCGTGGTGGGGGTTAGCGCGGTTTATCCTGTGCCTGGGGAGGGGCCACAGTTGCTTTCCGGGATCACGATTGATTATGAGTATCAACGTCGTGGGCTGGGAACGGCCCTGCTTCAGGCCACCTTACGGCATCTTGCGGACAAGGGTTTGGAGGCGGCTGCGGTTGTGACGAGGGAGACGGTTCCAGCGGCGAGGTTTTTGTATCCCAAGTTCGGCGGCAAGTCCGGTGAAGTCACCCTGACCGCCTGAGTTTTTCATGATCCCCATTTATGACCTGGCCGTGGTCGGCGCAGGGAGCGCGGGTTATGCGGCGGCGCGGACAGCGGCGTCGTTGGGGCTGAAAGTGGCCGTGATCGAGGGCGGAAAACAAGTGGGGGGTCTTTGCATTTTGCGGGGCTGTATGCCGACCAAGACGATGCTGGAGAGCGCGCATCGCAACCATGAGATCGGCCGGGCCAAGGAGTTTGGGATTCGGGTGGGGCCACCGAAGCCGGACTGGACGGCCATCCTTAAGCGGAAGGACAAGCTGATTGCGGAGTTTGCGGATTACCGGCGGGAGCAGCTGGAGAAGGGGAAGTTCAGCTTTTACCGGGCGAAGGGGCGATTCACAGGTCCGCACCGGTTGGCCCTGGAGGCGGTGGGCAAGGAAAGGGTGCCGGCGGAGATTGAGGCGAAAACGTTCCTGGTCTCGACAGGCTCCCGGACGGCGAAGCGCGAGATTCCGGGTTTGGAGGAAGCGGGCTATTGGACGAGCGACGAGTGCCTGCAGGCAGCCAGGCCGGTCCAAAGCCTGATTGTGCTGGGGGGGAGGGCGGTGGCCTTGGAGTTTGCACAGTATTACGCCCATCTGGGGGTGAAAGTGACGGTGATTCAGCGGAGCGAGCGTCTGTTGCCGGAGTCGGACCCCGAGGTAGGTGACACGCTGGCCGTGGTGTTCCGGAAGCAGGGCAGCGTGGTGTTTTGCGGGACCCAGATTCAGCGAGTGGTAAAGAAGGGAAAGAAAAAGAGGGTCGAGTTCCTGCAGAACGGAAAGAAGAGGAGTGTGGAGGCGGAGCAGATTCTCCAGGCCCTGGGTCGGGAACCGGATTTGGATGGACTGAACCTTTGGACGGCGGGGGTGAAGACGGAAAAAGGCAAGGTGGTGACGCAACCGACCCAGCAAACCAACGTGCCGCATATTTTTGCGGCGGGGGATGTGTGTGGTCCGTACGAAGTGGTCCATCTGGCGATCCAACAGGGAGAGGTCGCGGCCAAGAATGCGGCGGCGTTGGTGGCAGGCAAGGAGGCGAGGGAGAGGATGGATTACCGGCTAAAGCTGGAGGTGATTTTCACGTCCCCCGAGGCGGCGGGAGTGGGGTATTCCGAGAAGGAGTGTCGTGAGATGGGATGGGAGATTGTGACGGCGAGCTATCCGTTTGCGGACCACGGGAAGTCGATGGCGATGGGGGCGACGGAGGGGTTTGTGAAGCTGATCGCCTTAAAGCAGAGGGGGGAGATCGTGGGGGCGCAGGTGGTGGGACCGCATGCGTCTGACCTGATCCATGAGCCGCTGGCCATCATGCGGTACCGGGGTACGGCGGAGGAAATGATGAACCTGCCGCACTATCACCCGACGCTTTCCGAAATTTGGACGTACCCAGCGGAGGAAATTTTTGAAAAAACTAAGGCAGGGGGTGGAAGGCGGGAGGTTTAAAAGGCGACATCAGAAACCGAGGGGCAGGAGCAGACGAGGTTGCGGTCGCCGTGGACGGCGTCGATGCGGGAGACGGTGGGCCAGTATTTGGAGGTGCGGGTCCAAGGGGCGGGGAAGGCGGCCTTTTCGCGGGTGTAGGGGCGATCCCAATTTTCGCTGAGAACGTCGGCGGCAGGGTGGGGGGCGAGCTTGAGGGGGTTCTTCGTGCGGTCCATTTTGCCGGACTCGATCTCGGCGATCTCCTGGCGGATGGCGATGAGGGCGTCGGCAAACCGGTCGAGCTCCTCCCGGGATTCTGATTCGGTGGGCTCGATCATGATCGTGCCGCCGACGGGCCAGGAGACGGTCGGGGCGTGGAAACCGTAATCCATCAGTCGCTTGGCCACGTCATCCACCTCGATTCCGGCCGAGGCCTTGAAGGGGCGAAGATCCACAATGAACTCGTGAGCCACCCAACCCCCGGCGCCACGGAAGAGAATCGGGTAGTGGGGGGCTAGTTTCTTTGCCAGATAGTTGGCATTGAGAAGTGCCACCTGGGTGCAACGCTCAAGGCCACGGGCGCCGACCATGGCCAGATACATCCATGGAATGACCAGAATGCTGGCGCTTCCCTGCGGGGCGGAGGCGACGGGGCCAACATGGCCGGCGGGAACTTTCTCGAGCGGGTGGGAGGGAAGGAACGGGGCGAGGTGTTTGGCGACCGCGATGGGGCCGACCCCGGGCCCGCCACCGCCGTGGGGGATGCAAAAGGTTTTATGGAGGTTGAGGTGACAAGCGTCGGCGCCGAAATCGCCGGGGCGACAAATGCCGACCAGGGCGTTGAGGTTGGCGCCATCAAGGTAGACCTGACCGTCGGCGTCGTGGATCTTTTTACAAAAGTCGCGGATGCCGGCTTCAAAGACGCCGTGGGTAGAGGGATAGGTGACCATGGCCGCGGCGATGCGAGGGCCGTGCTCCTTGATTTTGGCGTCGAGATCGGCGAGGTCGACGTTGCCGGCGGAGTCGCAGGCCACGGCGACAACGCGGAAGCCGGCGAGAACAGCAGAGGCAGGGTTGGTGCCGTGGGCGGAGACGGGGATGAGGCAGATGTCGCGCTGGGTCTGGCCGCGGGAGAGTTGCCAACCGCGGATGGCAAGCAGGCCGGCATATTCGCCTTGGGAGCCGGCGTTGGGCTGGAGGGAGACATGGGGGAGGCCGGTAATCTTGCCGAGCCAGTCCTGAAGATCGGCAACCATACGGGCGTAGCCGGGGGTCTGATCGGCCGGGGCGAAAGGGTGGGGATCGGTGACGGTGGACCAGCCGAGCGGGGTGAGCTCGGAGGAGGCGTTGAGCTTCATGGTGCAGGAGCCGAGGGGGACCATGGAGTGGGCGGGGGTGAGATCCTTGGTGGCGAGACGACGAATGTAACGGAGGAGCTCGTTCTCGTTACGGTAGGTGGAAAAAATGGGATGTTTGAGGGGGGCAGAGGTGCGGACGAGCGGCCCCGAGAGTTTTGCTGAAGCCGAGGAGGTTCCAGAGGGTTTTGCCCCAAAGAACTTAAGGAGGGTGTCGACCTCAGTATCGTCGGTTTTTTCGTCGAGGGTGATGCCGAGGTCGCCGTTGTCAAAGTGGCGCAGGTTGTAGCCGGCGGCGTGGGCCTTGGCGGCGGCATCCTTCAGATCCTTGGCGGCACCGGAAACGCGTAGGGTGTCGAAATAGAAGGCGTGGGCGATGCGGAAGCCGGTGGCGGCGAGGCCCTCGGCGAGGCGGCGGGTATGGCTGTGGATGCGGAGGGCGATTTTCTTTAGTCCTTCGGGCCCGTGGAAGAGGGCGTACATGGAGGCGAGGACGGCGAGAAGGACCTGGGCGGTGCAGATGTTGCTGGTGGCGCGGTCGCGGCGGATGTGTTGTTCGCGGGTTTGGAGGGATAGACGGTAGGCGGTGCGGCCGGCGGCGTCCTTGGAGACACCGATGAGGCGGCCGGGGAGGAGGCGCTGGTGGGCGAGCTTGGTGGCGAGGTAGGCGGCGTGGGGTCCGCCGAAACCGATGGGGACGCCGAAGCGCTGGGTGTTACCGACGGCGATATCGGCGCCGAGTTCCCCGGGCGGAAGAAAGAGGAGCAGGGAGAGGGGATCGGCGATAAGGATGGAGAGGGCACCGGAATCGCGAATCTGCTTCAGCGCGGGTCGGGGATCGTGGAGGCGGCCGTCGGATTCGGGATTGGCGAGGATGCCAGCGAACAGTTTCCCGGCGAGGCTCTGGGGGAAGTCAGTGGACTCGTGAATTTTCCACCCGAGAGCGGAGGCGCGGGTGTGGACGACGGCGGCGGTGGAGGGGTGGAGGCCGGGGCTGAGCCAGAGGGTGTCGCGCTCCGGTTGATTGACGGCGGCGTGGGCAAGGGAGGCGGCCTCGGCGGCAGCGGTGCCCTCGTCGAGCAGGGAGGCGTTGGCGATCTCGAGCCCGGTGAGGTCGAGAATCATGGTCTGGAAGTTGAGGAGGGCCTCCAACCGGCCTTGAGAGATTTCGGCCTGATAAGGGGTATAGGCGCTATACCAGCCGGGGTCTTCGACGATGTTGCGGCGGAGCATGGGGGGCGTGATGGTGCCGTGGTAGCCGAGTCCGATGAGGGAGCGGCGGGGCTGGTTTTGGGACAGGATTTTTTCAAGATCCGCGAGGGCGGTGGCTTCCGAGCGGGCGGGTGGGAGGTCGGGTGGCGTTGCAGAGGGAAGGCCCGCGGGTAGGGCGGCCTGGACGAGATCCTTAAGGCTTTTCAGGCCGAGGAGGGCGAGCATCTCCTGTTGGTCGTTTTCGGTAGGACCCAGGTGGCGAGGTAAAAACGACAGGTCTTCGGACATAAGGGGAGCCGGGTGTGCCTTGGAGGAAGCATCCTTCTTGGGGGTGGAGGGGGCCGTGACGGGCATTTTCCTGAAAATAAGAGGGGATCCATGGTTGGCAAGGTGGGCGGGAAAGTTGGTCTCAGGGGAGTGGGAGGAGTTAGTCTAAAACTATGCACGAAAGGGTGATCCAAAACTGCGGTTTGGACGTTATTGCCCGCGAACTCGAGGAGGCAAGGGAGTTGCGTGGGGTATCGGTCTCCTTTCACGAGGGCAGAATTGACTATGCGACCACCGGTCCCACCGCCGATCACAAGGAGGCGGCGCATTTGGCAGAAGCGGTTCGGGAAATGGCCGGGGGAAGCGTCTGCCGGTGGAGTCCGCCTTCGCCGCGGTGTGATCAGTGCGGAAGGCTGATGGAAGGCGAGTGGCGGCACGGGGTAAACATCCGGCGGGAAGGGGAGAAGATTTTTCTGGAGCGGGAAAGTTGCATGACGGCGCCCAAGTTCTGGCTATGGCGGGTGCTACACGGGGTGAAGTTGGAGGTGCGGACTTTGCCATCCGTGGTTGGGGCTGGAAAGAAGTGGAAGGTGCCGCTGGCGCTGGCCATGGGGTGCGGATTAGCGGGGCTGGCCGGATCCTTAGCCGATGGCTGGCCGCGAACGGTTTTTTTTCTCCTGTCCTATGTGGTGGGGAGCTGGAAAACCGCGGAAGAAGTGTGGCATCGGCTGAAGACACGGGTCCTGGACATTCATTTTTTGATGTTGGCGGTGGCTGCGGGAGCGGCGGCTTTGGGGGCATGGGGAGAGGGGGCATTGTTGCTGTTCTTGTTTTCCCTCAGCGGAGCGTTGGAAGAGTTGGCGGCGTACCGAACCGAACGGGAACTGGCCGGCCTTTTTAAGGCGGCACCGAGGGAGGCGATCCGGGTACGCGAGGATGGGAGCGAGGAACGGGTTTCCGTGGAGGCCTTAGAACCGGGAATGAAAGTGCGGGTGCGGCCGGGGGACTCCTTCCCGGTAGATGCGGAGGTGACGGAGGGAAAAACCGCGGCTGACGAGTCAAGTTTGACGGGGGAGGCGGCGCCGGTCGACAAGGAGGCGGGATCCATGGTTTTGGCGGGGACGCTGAATCTATGGGGAAAGGTGGACTTGAAGGTGCTCCGGCGGTCCCGGGAAAGTGCCCTGGAAGGGATCTTGCGGCTGATCCGGGAGGCTCAGGAGCAGAAGGCTCCAGCGCAGCGGTTCACCGATAAGTTCGGGACGCGGTATACGCAGGGAATCCTGACCCTGAGCTTTCTGATGTTCCTTGTTTGGTGGGCGATGGAAGGTTGGGCACAGACCGGAGCCGGCACGGCTTTTTATAAAACAATGACCCTATTGGTGGTGGCCTCGCCTTGTGCGTTGGTGCTTTCTATTCCCTCGGCAATCCTGGCGGGAATCGCGGCGGGAGCGCGAAGGGGGATTCTTTTCCGCGGAGGGAGCCCGATTGAGCGCTTGGGAGCCGTGAAAAGGGTGGCCCTCGACAAAACAGGCACGCTGACCACAGGGGAGATGCATGTGCGGGCGGTCGAGCCTGAGCCGGGGTGTACGGAAGCAGAGCTTTTGCAGGGTGCGGCAGGGTTGGGGATGCAGTCTTTGCACCCGGTTTCCGTTGCGGTGGTCCGGGAGGCCAAGCGGCGGGGGCTGGGAATTGTTGAAGCGGATGATTTTTCCTCCGCAACGGGAGGAGGGGTGAGCGGGCGCACTTCCCGGGGCGACCTGGGTCGGCTTGGAAGAAGGAGTTTCCTTGGTGAGCAGAGCTGGATAAGGGCGAAGGCAGCCCCTGCGGCCGGCGTGACGGAAGTCCTTTATGAGGCTGGGAATGTCCGAGGGAGAATCCTGCTTGAGGATGAAATCCGTAAAAGCAGCCGCCCTCTGTTGGCTTGGATGGAGCGGCAGGGATTAAAGGTGACCATGCTGACGGGAGATCGTGAGGCGGCGGCCCGGCAGGTCGCGGAGGCCGTGGGTCTGAAGGATTTTCGTTATGGGCTTCATCCGGCGGACAAGGTTGAGGCTATTCGGGAGTGGGTTCGGGCTGGGGAAAAGGTCGCAATGGTGGGGGATGGCGTGAACGACGCGCCCAGCCTGGCGGCGGCAGATATCGGGGTCGCAATGGGGGCGCGGGGGAGTGGAGCAGCCTTAGCCGAGTCGGACGTAATTTTGATGCGGGATCGGCTGGAAAGTTTTGCCGGGGCCTATGAGCTGAGCCGACGAACCCGGAAGATTATTTTGCAGAATCTGGTGATCTCCTTGGGGACGATCGCAGTGCTGGTCACAGCCGCGATGGGGGCCGCGATTCCGCTGACGGTTGGGGTGGCGGGGCATGAAGGGAGCACGGTCATCGTGGTGTTAAACAGTCTGAGGCTTTTGGCGGGAAAGGGCTCATTTGTCGGGTTGCACCAGCACGGGGAGAAGGTGTAGGAATAACCCTTATGCAGTGGCGCGCGATCTTGCTATTCGGGGCCCCCGGATCGGGTAAAGGGACCCAAGGGAAGATTCTTGGAACCATTCCCGGCTTTTGTCATCTCTCCTGCGGGGATGTTTTTAGGGGCATGGATCTGCGGACCAAGGTTGGGCAGGCATTTTTGAAGTACTCCAGCGCGGGTCAATTGGTGCCGGATGACGTCACGGTGGATCTTTGGCGCCAGCACATGGCCAATATGGTCACGCTGGGCAAGTTTAAGCCGGAGATCGACCACTTGGTTTTGGACGGAATCCCGCGGGACGTGGAGCAGGCCAAACTTCTTAAATCCGATATTAAGGTGGAGGCACTGTTTCACCTTGTCTGCCACGACCGCGCCAAACTGGAAGAACGACTCAAGCGGCGGGCGTTGCGGGATAACCGACTGGACGACGCGAGTGACAAAGTTATTCATGACCGTTTGGAGACGTATTTAAACGAGACGAAGCCGGTCCTGGATTATTACGGCGAGAAGTTGGTCAAGGAGATCGACGCCGAGCAGTTTCCCTATGAGGTGACCCGGGATATTCTGAGTCAGGTCCATACCACCAAGGCTGAGCGGAAAAACCGCAAGCTGGCCGAAGTCGTCGCCTAGGCGCGTGCGCGTTCTTTTTGCCGGTACCGGGGCGTTTGGGGTGCCCTGTTTGGAGGCCTTGGTGGCCTCAGACCGACACTTCGTTCTTTCGGTGATTACCCAACCCGATCGGCCGGCAGGACGCTCCCAGAAGCTATTGTTCTCGCCCATTAAGGAAGCAGCCCTCAAGCATCACCTTCAAGTTTACCAACCGGAAGATATCAGCGCGGCCAGTTCCCTTAGTCAGATTCGCTACCAGAAGCCAGACCTCATGGTGGTGGTGGCTTACGGCCAAATATTAAAGAAGCCACTACTGGATTTGCCGGAGCGAGGGTGTTGGAATGTGCATGCCTCCCTTCTGCCAAAATATCGGGGGGCCTCGCCCATCGCCGCCGCGATTCGGGACCGTCAAAAGCGGACCGGGGTGACGATCATGCAAATGAACGAGGGTCTAGACACGGGGGATATCCTGGGGAAGGTGGCCACACGGATCCGGCCCCATGAGACCACCGGGATTTTGCACGACCGTTTAGCGG
>CAZWQT010000033.1:0-12681 GCA_964635945.1 uncultured Akkermansia sp.
GGGCGCTGGTCTATGAGATCGCCCGGCAGATCGACGTGCGGGAAAAAGGCGGGTCCCTGGTTCAGGAAACGCGGCGGTGGGATGACAATGCGGGAGCGACCTTCACGATGCGGACCAAGGAACAGGCCCACGACTACCGCTACTTCCCCGATCCCGACCTGCTGCCCGTGCGAACCGAGCGGGGTCTCCAGGAAGCGGCCAGGAAATCTTTGCCCGAGCTCCCCGCGGAAATGCAGGAGCGGTTGATCCGGGACTTCGGGGTGACCGCGTACCAAGCGAGCGTGCTGACGGCGGACCGGGCGCTGTGCGGCTACTACGAAAAGGCGGCGGCGGCGACCAAGAACAAAGCGGCGGTGGCCAACTGGATTCTGAACGACTTCCTCTCCACCCAGCCAGATCCGGCGACAACGCCGGTCAAGCCGGAGTACTTTGCGGAACTGGCGGACCTGGTGACGGCCGGAAAGATCAACAGCGCCCAGGGCAAGAAGGTCTTTGCCGAGCTGGTGACGAACCCGAACTCCCCCCATGAGATCGTGAAGAAACTGGGACTGGAACAGATTTCCGACACGGGGGCGTTGGCGGCGATGTGCGACGAGGCGATCGCGGCTAACCTCCGAAGTGTGGAGGATTACAAGGCCGGGAAGATGAACGCGATCAACGCGCTGAAGGGATTTGTGATGAAAAAGAGCCAAGGGAAGGCCAATCCCGCACAGATCGACGAGATTTTGAAACAAAAGCTGGGCAGTTGAAATTGTTTCGTGGAAGGCGGGAAACGGATGGAGGCTGAAAAATCCAAGCTCCGGTTTTGCCTCCACCTCCTGCCGGATCCAGGCCCCCTGCGGGTGCGCGTTTGACCGCTGATGATTGCTTCCCAGTAAAAATTGGGCGAACTTTCCCAAGGCCATGATTTCCAACGAAGCCTACGTGCTGGAGCTCCTCCAAAACGCCGGGGCGGTTTCTCCGGAGGACATGGCATCGTGCCATCAAGAAGCGGCCATGAACGGCCACTCCACGCTGGAAGGCATTGTCAAAAAGGGCCTGATGACCCGGAACCAGATTCTGGAGTTCGTCGCCAAGGACTGCGGGATGGAGTTTGTTTCCACGATCGAGCATGTGGACGAGGAAGTCCTGGGGACGATTCCTTCCGCGGAAAGCCGACGTTACCACGCCCTGCCGATCCAGCGCCTGCCCGCAGGATTGCGGGTGGCGATTCCGGATCCGCTCGACTTCGAAACCCTGGATGCCCTCCGCTATCTGCTGAAGACCGACCTGGAGCCCGTGGTGGTTCCCCTGGAAAAGATCGACGAAGCAATCATCAAGTACTTCGGCAGGACCGACGAATCCCTGCAGACGCTGATGGCCAATATGGGCGGGGAGGAGTTGCAGGTAAAAGGTCCCGGGACGGGTGAGGAAGGAGGCGAGACGGAAGAGGGCGATGCCCCCATCATTCGGATGGTGTACGGCTTGATTTTGGAAGCGCACCGTCTGCGGGCGAGCGACATCCACCTGGAACCCCTCGAAAAACGCCTCCGCCTCCGCTACCGCATTGACGGCAATCTGCAGGAAATGCGGGATCCGCCGAAGAGGTTGCAATCGAGCATCGTCAGCCGGATCAAGATCATGTCCAACATCAGCATTGCGGAAAAACGGCTGCCGCTGGACGGGCGGATCGCTTTGGCCACGGCCGACGGGCCGACGCTGGATCTCCGCGTCTCGACCGTGCCGACCATCCACGGCGAATCGGTGGTGATGCGAATTCTGGACAAGAAGAACCTGATGCTGGGTTTACCGGAGTTGGGCTTCTTTGCGGACGACCAAGCCATCATGGAACGGGTGATCAACTACGCGGACGGTATCTTTTTGGTGACCGGCCCGACGGGTTCGGGAAAATCGACCACCCTGTACGCCTGTCTGAACACCATCAACAAGCCGGACCGGAAACTGATCACAGTGGAGGATCCGGTGGAGTACCAACTCCCCGGCGTGAACCAAGTGGCGGTGAATGCCGAAATCGGCATGACCTTCGCGGCAGCGCTCCGCGCGATGCTACGACAGGCCCCCAACATCATCATGGTGGGTGAGATCCGGGACGTGGAAACCGCCTCCATCGCCATCAACGCCTCTCTCACCGGTCACTTGGTCTTTTCCACGCTTCACACCAATGACGCGCCCAGCGCCATCACCCGTCTCGTGGACATGGGCGTAAAACCGTTTCTGGTTTCCTCCTCCATCCGGGCGGTCCTGGCGCAGCGACTGATCCGAAAAATCTGCCCGGACTGCAAAGAGCCTTACACGCCGACCGAGGCGGAGCTGCGCGCCCTCAACCTCACGGCCACCAGCCTGTCCGAGGCGCGGTTTGCCAAGGGACGCGGTTGCGATCGCTGCCGCGGCACCGGTTACCGGGGCCGGGCCGGCATTTTTGAAATTTTCGTCGTGGACGACGAGATCCGCCACCTGATCAACGAAAACGCCCCCGTTTCCAAAATTCGCCAGCGAGCCCGCGACCTCGGAATGCGCACCCTGCGGGAAGACGGCATCCGCAAAGTGGCTTCCGGCATGACCACCCCCGAAGAGGTCATCTCCGCCACCATGGGGGACAAGGAGTAGCCGATGGACGCGCGGCTTCTTCTTCCCTTTTTAGAGGAACAAAACCTCCTGACCCCGGATCAGTCCCGGGAGATTGCGGACGAGCAGAGCCGGAGCGGAAAACCGGTGGAAGCGGTTCTGGCCAACTTCGGGATTCTCCAAATTCCCCAGATTCTGGAAAAAATTTCCGACAGCCTCGGCCTGCCCATGATTCCGGATTTAAGCGGGGTGGAGTTCAGCCCGGAACTGCTCTCCAAGATCCCGCCCCACACCGCCCGCAATTTGGGTGCGCTGCCGGTGGCCACGGACGGAATGACGCTGACCGTGGCCCTGGTCGATCCCCTCTCCCCCCAGGCCATCGAGGACCTGCGCTTTGCCGCCGGGATGGAGGTGGTCCAGGTCGTGGCCCCGCCGGAGCAGGTGCAACCCCTGGTGGAGCGCTACTACGGGACGGCCGAAACCAACATCGAAGAATTGATCAGCGAGCTGGAGAAGTCTCCGGAATCCGCCCTGCAAACCGAGGGCGTGGACCTGAATGAAGCGGGCAGCGCCCCCATTGTGAAGTATGTGAACACCGTGATCGCCCGCGCCATCCAGGCCAAGGCCAGCGACATCCATTTCGAGCCCTTCGAAAAGGAGTTCAAGATCCGCTACCGCGTGGACGGGGCGCTGTACGAAATGGCCCCCCCGCCGCGGAGACTGGCTGTGCCTCTCACCTCCCGCATCAAAGTGATGGCCAACCTAAACATCGCGGAGCGACGCGTCCCCCAGGACGGACGTATCCAAACCCTGCTGGGAGGACGCAATGTGGATTTGCGCGTCTCCACTTTGCCGACCCAGTACGGCGAGAGCGTGGTGTTGCGGGTATTGGATCGTTCCGTGGTCAACCTGGATCTGGAAAAGCTGGGCATTCCCAAGGATATTTTTGACTACGTTTGCGACACGATCGAGAAGCCCAATGGAATTTTCATCGTGACCGGCCCCACCGGCTCGGGCAAGACCACGACCCTCTACTCCTGCCTCGGGCGGGTCAACACGATCGACACCAAAATCCTGACGGTGGAGGATCCGGTGGAATACGAGTTGGAAGGAATCATCCAAGTTCCGGCCAACGAAGGCATTGGCCTGACCTTTGCCCGCGCCCTCCGCGCATTTCTGCGTCAGGATCCGGACAAGATCCTCGTGGGGGAAACCCGCGACCTGGAAACCGCCCAGATCGCCATCCAAGCGAGCCTGACGGGGCACTTGGTCATGACCAGTCTGCACACCAACGATGCCTCCGGCGCGGTCACCCGCTTGCTGGATATGGGAGTGGAGCCTTTCCTGATGGCCGCCACCATGGAAGGCATTCTGGCCCAGCGCCTCCTTCGGCGAATCTGCAAGGATTGCCGGACGCCCTTCCGGCCCAAGGAAGATGTCCTGGCCCAGATCGGCCTTACTCCTTCCGAAGTGGGGGATCGCCCGTTTTATTTTGGCAAAGGGTGCGAAACCTGTAACGGCACGGGATACCGCGGCCGGGTGGGGATCTACGAGTTGCTCGACATTCGCGAACCCATCCGCCAACTCATCAATGAGCGTGCGCCCTCCGTCGTCATCCGGCAAAAAGGAATCGAACTAGGCATGACCACCCTGCGCCAAGACGGCATCCGCAACATCCTTGAGGGAAACACCACTCTCGAGGAAGTCCTGAAATACACCTAAATTCCATGCCCCTCTTCGCCTACGCCGCAGTCGACGCCCAAGGCAAAACCCACCAGGGAACCATCGAGGCCAACAGCGCCGCCGATGCGGCTGCCGCCATCAAAAAACAGGGGCGGTTCCCCACCAATATCGCGGAGACCACCGCCGCCGCCGCCAAAACCAAGGGAAAAGGATTTTCCTTCAGCTTCGCCAAGGGGGGCGGCGGGGCCACGGGCAAGGTGCCCGCCAAGGTCCTGACTGTTTTCACCCGACAACTTTCCACGCTGATCAGCGCGGGCCTGCCCCTTCTCCGCAGCCTGCGAACACTCAGCAAACAGGAAAAAAATGTAAATCTTAAGAAGATCATGGGGATTTTGGCCGAGTCCGTGGAGGGAGGGACGACCTTTTCCGAGGCCCTCTCGCAGCATCCCAAGGCCTTCAACAAGCTTTATGTGAACATGGTGAAGGCGGGGGAACTGGGCGGCGTGCTGGAAATTGTGCTGACCCGGCTGGCTGAATTTGCCGAAAAGAGCCAACGGATTCGCGGAAAAGTCACCTCCGCCATGGTCTATCCCCTGGTGGTCTTAACCATTGCCGTGGTGATTGTGGCTTTCCTGATGCTTTTTATCGTCCCGAAGTTCGAGGCCATTTTTAAGGATATGTTGGGCGGGCGACCTCTGCCGGTCATTACCCAGCTGATCATGGATCTCAGCCGCTTCATTCAGGGAAACTTCATCGTCATCGTGGTGGCCTTGGTGGTTCTGGTGGTGGGATTCCGCTTCGCCCTCCGGCTCCCCGGAATCTCCACCGCGGTGGACCGCTACAAATTGAAGCTCCCCCTGTTTGGCGATCTTTTGACCAAAACATCCGTGGCGCGCTTCAGTCGGACTCTGGGCACGCTGGTCTCCTCGGGAGTTCCAATTCTTCAAGCTCTCCAGATCACCCGCGACACGGCTGGCAACGAAAGAGTGGGTGAGGCCATTGAAAGTATTCACGATAACGTGAAGGAGGGGGAATCCATGGTCGCCCCGATGGAGGCGAGCCAGATCTTTCCTCCCATGGTGGTCTCCATGGTGCAGGTGGGGGAGGAGACCGGCCAACTCCCCGACATGCTCACCAAGGTGGCAGATGTGTTTGAGGAGGAAGTGGACGTGGCGGTCTCCGGGCTCACTTCCCTGCTGGAACCGATCATGATCGTTCTTTTGGCCCTCATCGTGGGAACCATCGTCGTAGCCCTCTTCCTACCGCTCATCACCATTATCCAGGATCTCACCGCGGGCGGATGAGCCGGACCGCCGGCCCGACGGATCTCGAGGTGGTCGTTTGCCGGTACGGCGAACCTCTCGCTTGGTTGCGCAACTTGCCACGCGGTCTCCGGGTGACCATTTACGACAAAGGTCCCGGCACTCCCTGGCCCGATTCGATTCCCTTGGCCAATGTCGGCCGGGAGGCGCATGCGTGGCTTCACCACCTCACCGAGCGCTACGACTCCCTGGCCGAGTGGACGGTGTTTACCCAGGGTCATCCCTTCGATCATGTCCCCGACATGCATCCATTCATCCGAGGGCTGGCGACATCCGAGCCCCCAGCGGAGGATTTTCTTTGGCTGGGTTTTCTATGGGAGACGGATGATGCCCGCGGGCGCCCGACCTTTGTCCACTGGACAAAAAATCCGGAACGGCGGGAACTGGATCTGGAGGGCTTTTTCCAGCACTTATGGGGCGAGTCGGCGCCGGAAAAGGTGCGGTACGTGGGCGGCGGCCAGTTTGCAGTCTCCCGCCGGGCGGCCCATCGCCGCTCCCGTGATTTTTATGCCAAAGCCCGGGCCCTGGCTGCGGAGTTCCCGGATGCCGCGCATGCCTTCGAGCGGACTTGGGACAGGGTTTTCCTGGCGCCGCCGCTGGATCCACAGCTTTTCGGCCCCTCCGGGCTTCGTCTCCTCAAGCCGGTAAAACCCAAACAGCCCGGCCCAGCCGCTTTTAGCTCAAGCAGACAGCACGAAAATTAGGGTGCGGCGGTGGCCGTGCCGGCACGGGCCTGCAGGGTGGAAAGCTTTTCCCGCAAATGGGATGGCAGAATCACGGTGCCTCCCTTGACATCCACCAATCCATCCGGACTCCGGCGCAAACTCGGTCGCTCGGTTGTCTCCTGACGTGTTTCTTCCCGGAGCAGGTGTCCATCCTGGTTGACCACGGCGATCCGGTACTCCCCCGGCGCGACAACATAGAGAAGGTGGAGGTGGTTTTTGACATCAAACTCCGCGACTGGCTTGCCCAAAGGGAGAAAGGGGCCCAGACGACGGGCGGGGAAGACCAGATTCTGCTCGGGGACCTCCACCCGGAGATAAAGGCCCAAATTGGGATCCTCATAAAATTTCAACAGGGAGAAGATCCGCCGGTCCTTCCCCTCTCCCCGCGGCGTGGTCCAAACGACCTCCCCGCGCCCAACCAGAAAAGTCAGCGGCTCGGTGAGGAGAGTCTGACCCGAAGGTAGACGGACGGAGCCACGGACCCGATACCCTCCCGGTTCCCGCACGAGAAAATGCGGAGCCAGATCAAGGGGCAAGGCCCGCGCCTCCCCGGAAGCCAAAGTCACGGGAGGAGACAAAAAAGGCCGATCGGCCTTGAGCAAGAGTCCGTCCGTGGACTGAACGATCATCTCGAGCCATGGTTGACCTGCCTGATCCTCCAAAACCAGATCCTGCGCCCCTAAATTTTTCAGCTTCACCGTCACCGGAATGGGGGCGTACTGAAGATAGGAGGACTTCGGAGTTTCGAGACGAAGATCGAGTTGGGCCTCAACCCGCGGCACGGAAACGAAAGCCAGCCAGGCTACCCCGAGGAATTTTGCGATCCGGAACATAACCTAAAAAGGTTGTGGAGAATCTTTACCCCCCGCAAGGGTGATCCCCGAATCGCCGGCCAAGAAAATCGTTAGGACAGGATGGGCGCTTCCGCAACGGCAGTTGCCGCCACGGCAACTTGTTCGTTCTGTTCCGCACGAAGGGCCGCTTTCAGGGCCTTTTTCCAGGTCCCGAAGAAATGCTTTTTACAGGCGGCGGCAAAGAGCGAAGGATTGGCTCGCTTCACCTCGGGGGTGATCAGCGGAATCCCCTGACGTTTCAGCTCAAGAATCCCTTCAACGAGAGATTCCCGGGTCCAGCGCTTGCGCCGGCGGATATCGTCATAGTTGATGCCAGCCCGCTCCAGGGCCCGACCCCAGTTGCCAAAGCGGCGACGGGCGGTGGCAATGAGACGGTTGGAAGATTCATCCATCGCCTTGGAGCTAAGATCCGCGCCTTCCGATTTGAGACGGCGGATTTCTTCAAGGATATCGGTCTCTTCCCAACTGCGGTAACGGTAAATTTCTTCAGACTCCAGTCCGGCGGCCTCCAAGGCGGCTTTCCAGCTGCCGAAATATTTCGGACGGATGGCCGCATAGACCATGGCGTTGTGTTGGCTGAGCGCCATGGCACGGAAGGAGAGATCCACCCCACGGCCATGGAGGTCACGGATTTCTTGGATAATGGCCTCGTTGGACCACTTGCGGTACTTCCGCACCTGCTCGTAGGAAATCCCGGCCATTTCGACGGCCTTTTGCCAGCTACCAAAGTAACGGATCGAAGCAGCTAAAAGCTCCTGATAATTCAGGCGAACATGGTTGGCATAAAGGGGCTCACCTTTATCTCTCCACACACGGACCTCGGCCAAAACCTGGTCCGCAGTCCACCTCATATTTTTTCTTCCAGTCTTTTGCATATGTTCGAAATAGACGGAAAAGCATATTTGTCAAGTTACAGAAAATTTTCATAATTACTTTTTGTTCTTTTTCAACGATTTGAACAGTTTATTCACCTCTAAATAATCGTTTAGAGAGTGATTCTGGTAAACCTGCCTGAATGATTTTTGAGGCTGCCCTCTCGATGTTGTAATTCACCCGGCGAAGATCCACAGAATAGTCATGAGGTGAATAGATGGCATAACCCGCCCGCCAGTCGCCGTCCCGGGGTTGCCCGACAGAACCGGCATTAAAGAGAAATTTCCGGCCTATTTTCGTCCGATCTGGGTGGATATCGACTTGTCGGAATTCCAAAGGGCGAACCTCCTTTTCCTGGGCAAAAGCACAGGGTCGGTGGGTATGACCCACAAAACAGAGGGGGGTTTTTTGGTAGAGAAAGCAGGTTTGGGCTTCCAAACGGGTCGAGATATACCCCCAACCCTCCGGACCATCCAAGGTCGCATGCACAAGCGTGAGGGGATCTTCCACCCACACCATGGGCAAACGCCGCAAAAAATTCAGCTGCGAGGGATTGAGCTGGCGCCGGGAATATTCCAGGGAGATCTGAGCCGCCTCAGAGAAGGAGGTTGGGCTCTTGCCGAGAGGCACAAGATCATCATGGTTCCCCCGGACAACCGGACAGTTCAAAGCCCGGATCACTTCCACACACTCCGAAGGATTGGCTCCATAGCCGACCAGATCCCCCAGACAAAGCGGGTGGGTCACGCCCTGCTCCTCCATATCCGCGATTACGGCCTCCAGCGCCTCGAGATTCCCGTGAATATCGCCGAAGATTCCGTATTTCATGAGCGAGGTTTTCGGGAAGCCGCTTCCATCTCCCTTTCCAGCTTCATGATCTCCCGTTCCACCACTTCCGGTTTACGGGCGGGATCCGGAGACGGGCCCATGGACCGGCGCAGTTCCCGGAAATATTCCAAGGCCGCCGCTTTGTCTCCCGCCTTGTTGAGGGCATAACCGACGAATCTCTCCAGATAAGGCGGGGCATCGCCTTTGGCCAGAGCCTCTCGGTAACAAGCCGCCGCGGCCTGATAGTCTGCCAGCCGCTGCCAGTACAAGTCCCCCAACCTTTGAAACAAGAGGGCCTTTTCCGGAACAGCCCGGGTCCCGCGCTCCAACAACTCTCTCCCCGCTTCCACCCACTTCCGTGCCTCGATCCGCCGCCGAGTTTCACTCGGCTCCCCACTGTAGCGCTCTGCCGCCACCGCCGCGTTCCACGCCAAATGCCAGGAAGCCAGATCCCAAAAAAGAGCCACCCGTGGCTGCAGCAGCGTGGCCATCTCCAAGGCGCTCCGCACCCGGACCCACTGCTGCTCCTCCCAGGCCCCGTGCGCTTCCAGCATCAGGGCATTGGCCGCCAGGCCCCGAAACCCTCCCAAGGCCGCCAAAGCCAACCCTTGGCCCAATTTCTCCCGGAGGGCCACGGTAGTCGGGCCGGAAAATCCCACCGTGGCGAGGCGTTGCTCGCGGGTCATCCGGATTTCCCATGGAAGCTTGAGGGCCCCCCAGGCCAGCAGCAGGAGCACCGCCAGCATGGAGCCGCGCGTCCGGCTCAAAGGTCCCTTCCCTCGAAAAGCCAGGCCGCCGCCGCCAGCAATACTCCCACATAGACCGCCGAATACCCCGTCACCTGGAGGGTTGCGCGCCAGTGCACTTCGTTTCCCGCAACAATCTCGTCAATCAAGCTGTAGAGGTTGAAATCAGGCACGAACAGGGCGACCGCTGCCAAAAAAAGTTTCAGCGCCCAACCCACCGCCTCCCCCGACTCCAGCCACTGTTCCCGCGCCACGCTTTGCAGATGGCCGATGAGGTAAATCATCAGGGTCATGGCCACCACGAAGGTGGTGGAGGTAGCCAAGGTGCTGAAAAATACCGCCACTGCGGAGACCACAAAGAGTTTCGCCGCGATGAGCACAAAGGCCTGCCACAACCGGGGATCCCGGGACTCCGCCTGAATGGACTCCACGATCCCTGCCCCGCCACCTTCCGCGCCGATCAACTGCGCCTCCTTCCAGCGTAACACCGCCCAAAAAACCGCGCCCATCAGCCCCAGCATCACGCCGAGCAGAGACACCAAACCCAAATACTTCCCCACCACAAACTCCCAACGCCGCAAGGGCCGGCACAGGGCCGTGAGAATGGTCCGCCGCTCGATTTCCGCAGGAATCAACTGCGCCGCCCCCAGCAACCCAACCAGCAGTCCGATGAGACTGATCGCGGCGTACCCCAGGTCCTTCAGGAATTTGAACTGCTCCTGAAAGGAGAACTCGGCGAAATAATTCGCCCCGCCAAGGAGCACCAACCCGAAGATCAGCAGAACGGCGAAGACCTTTTGCCGCACCGCCTCGAGAAAGGTGTTGGCCGCCACGGCCCAAATCCGCCGTCCACTCTCCTTCATCGCCGCTCCCTTTCCGGAAGACTTCGGAGAAAATAGTCCTCAAGCCTTTCCCGGGGTGATCCCTCCTGCAGGACCTCCGCCCCGCGCTGGACCAACCAGGCGTGCAGTTCCCGTTGCTGCGCCTGTCCCAATCCCCGTGCCCGGATCTGCCACTCCCCGGTCTGGGTCAACAGCTCCTCCAGTCGGCCCTCGCGAAGTTTCTGTCCCCGGTGCAGAATCACCACGCGGTCCGCGACATCCTCAACCTGCTCCAGGAGATGACTGGAAAAGATCACGGTCTTACCCCGCTCCTTCAGTTCCCGGATCAAGTCACGGATTTCCCGGGATCCGGCCGGATCCACCCCTGCGGTCGGCTCATCCAGCATGATGATTTCCGGATCACTGACCAAAGCACCCGCCAAACCCGCCCGCTGCAACATTCCCTTGGAATAAGTCCGCAAGGGCCTGCGGCCCGCCTCGCCACCAAGACGAACCAGGGCGAGCAACTCCTGGAGCTTCCCCTCCAACTGTTTCCCGCCCATGCCGCTGAGTTTTCCGTAGTAGCGAACCAGCTCCACGCCCGAAAGGAAGGCCGGAAAGTAGGGATTTTCCGGAAGAAAACCGATCTGCCGCCGGGCGGCCAGCGTGCCCGCCCGCGCCCCGCAGACTTCCGCCCGGCCCGAGGTCGGTCGGAGCAGCCCCAGAATCATTTTCATCGCCGTGCTTTTACCGCTCCCGTTTGGCCCCAGCAGGCCAAAGACCTCTCCCCGCTTCACCTCCAGATCCAGTCCTTCCAAAGCCAACACCCGACCACGACCCCAGCCCAGGTTAAACTCTTTTCGCAGGACTTGAGTGGAAACAGCAGTGCTCATCGGATCTGAAACCCCTTTCGTCCAGTTTCCACCGCAACCTCACTTCCTTCGTGCTTCCGGATAAAGCCCTCAAGGTGACTCTGGGCGATTTCCTTCTCCATGGCCTCCACCTCGGCACGATCCCCTTGCAAAAAAACCTCCACCCGCCCATCCGGCAAGTTGGCAGCATGGCCAGCCACGGAAAACCCCTCGGCAATTTGCCGCACCCCGAAACGGAAACCCACCCCCTGGACCCGGCCTTCGTACAAAATCTTTTTCGCCATCATGCGGGTCATTTTCCCATCCCCCGCCCCAACATTCAAACCCCAAGCCACCCATCCCCAATTCCCCAAAACAGAACTGACCTCCCCAACCACACCTCTCGCACCTCCAAGTTCGCGCCTGCCACTCTCTGAAACCTGATCTCGCCCTTCCCCATCCTCTCTTGGAAAATGGCTGCTGTGCAAAATCTCGCCCTTTCCACCTGCTGGCATGCCGAACGGGTGACCGACGGCCATGCCTTGTTGCGGGAAGCCGCCGATCTGGGCTTCTCCCAGGTGGAACTCAGCCACAACACCCGGTACAGCCTCTGGCCCGGAATTCTTTCCGGTCGGCAGGAGGCCGGCATGCCCAAGATCGCCGTCTTGCACAACTTCTGCCCCGTTCCCGTGGAAGTTCTCCGTCCCCACCCCAACGCCTACGAGTTTTCTGATCCCCGGCCCTCGGCCCGCCGGTTGGCCGAACGCCACACCCTCGAAACCTTCGAGGCCGCCGCCGCCGTCGGCGCCACCTTGGTGGTTTTGCATATCGGCTCCGCCGGCCCGCGGGGGCGAACGGAACAGCTCGAATCCCTGGCCCTGGGAGGTGGAATGGCCAGCCAGCCCTACGTGCAGAAAAAAATCTCCGCCATTCGGGAGATGGAACGCGCTTTCGAGGAGGCCTGGCCCCGGGTGGAAGAAATTCTTCTTCGCCTCGGGGAGAAAGCATCGGCCCTGGGCCTTCGGCTCGGCCTGGAGTGCCGGGAAAGCATGCGGGAAATTCCACCGGACGATTTTTGGGATCGCCTCCTGCAACGCCTGCCGGCTCCCACCTTCGGCTACTGGCACGATTTCGGCCACGCCGCCGCCAAGCACTGGCTGGGGCTGATCGATCACGAGCAGCATCTTCGCCGGCTGGCT
The DNA here is from genome assembly GCA_964635945.1 of uncultured Akkermansia sp. Lineage (GTDB taxonomy): Bacteria > Verrucomicrobiota > Verrucomicrobiia > Methylacidiphilales > Verrucolacustridaceae > Verrucolacustris. The sequence continues at coordinate 12,468 of CAZWQT010000033.1, forward strand.
CCCCGACTTATCGGCGTGCATCTGCACGACTACCATCCCCAAAAGGGCGATCATCTGCCGCTGGGCCAAGGATCCATTCCATTCTTCTCCCTCCTGCCACTTCTTCCTTCCTCGACCCACATCTCCCTGGAGTTATCTCCGGATGTGTCCGCCGAGGATGTCCGTGCCAGTCTCGCATGGTGGAACCAAAACCAGCCCGCTCGCTCCTGAGCCG
>CAZWQT010000034.1:0-5202 GCA_964635945.1 uncultured Akkermansia sp.
ATGGAGTGGTTCCGGATGGAGGTGGCATGAGCCGGAATATTTTGGTCACGGGGGCGGCCGGATTTATCGGGTATCATTTGTGCGGGCGTCTGCTGCAGAAGGGCGATGCCGTGGTCGGGCTGGACAATCTGAATGACTACTATGATCCCAAGCTCAAGGAGGCGCGGTTGGCGCGGTTGACCGCACAAAAAGGATTTCGGTTTGTGCGGGCGGATCTCGGGGATCGCACCGGGGTGGAAAAGCTTTGGAAAGAGGTCCGGCCCGAGGTGGTTGTGCATCTGGCCGCACAGGCGGGCGTACGTTACAGCCTCACGCATCCCCACGCTTATTCCCGAAGCAACCTGGAGGGTATGATGGATGTGTTGGAGGCTTGCCGGGCGGAAAAAACGGGGCACCTCATCTTTGCCAGCTCCAGTTCGGTTTATGGGTTGAACCAAAAGATGCCCTTTGGAGAGCGGGACAATGTGGATCACCCCGTCTCGCTTTATGCCGCCACAAAGAAGGCTAACGAGCTGATGGCCCACTGCTATGCGCACCTCTACCGCCTGCCGTGCACGGGCCTGCGCTTTTTTACCGTTTATGGACCTTGGGGTCGGCCGGACATGGCTTACTACAAGTTCACCCAGGCGATCTTGGCCGGGAAGGAGATCGAGCTGTTTGGGGAGGGGAAGTTGCAACGGGACTTCACCTATGTGGATGACATTGTGGAGGGCGTGATGCGCCTGACGGAAAAACCGCCCCAGGGAAATCCGCAGTGGGACGGAGTGCATCCGGATCCGGCGACCAGTCCGGCGCCGTACCGGATTTACAACATTGGCAACAATCGACCGGTGGAGGTGATTCGTTTGGTCAAGGCGATTGAGGTCGCGACCGGTAGAAAAGCCAAGGTGGTTTCCAAGCCGGTGCCGCCGGGGGATGTGGTTGCGACAGCGGCGGATGTTTCGGATCTGGAAAAAGCGGTTGGATTCCGGCCCAACACTCCGCTGGAGGAGGGGATCAAAAAGTTTGTGGAGTGGTATCGGGGCTACGCAGGGGTTTAGTGCGGAACCGGTAGGCCGCTTTCGACGAAAGCGGCTGCCCCTTTTATCAAAAGGGGCCTACCTGAATTTAAAGTGGCACGGCCTCCTCGATGAGCATCACGGGGATACCGTCACGGACGAGGTAACCCCGTTGACTGTCTTCCCGAATCAGGACGGCCTCAAAATCCGCCTCCACGCGGTTTCCCCGGAGGGTCTTTAGGTTTCCCTGCCGTGCCTGTTGAAGTAGGCGCGAGACAACGGGCTGCTCTGCCAGCCGGACTGCCTGGAGCGACTCCGGGCAGCGGAGGATGTTGAGAAGTTCCGGATCGACCGCGGTGGCGGCACTCATCGGAATGGGCCCGCGGAGAGCTATTTCTTCTTTTTGAGGAGAGGCAGACCGGTGCGGTCGTTCTCGGTGACCTCGTAGCCGTCGGGCAGGTTGTCCATGGCGCCGGCGCCGGCTTCAGAAGCGAAATAGTAGAGGGTGACGGTTTGGCCGCCCCGGAGGGTCTGCTGGCGGCTGTGGAGGATGTAGGTTTTTCCGTTTTTCTTGCTGACGGTGCTAAATGCCATATGCGAATTCTCCTTTGGTTTGGTTGGGCCTGAGGGCCTTCACCCCATCTTGGGGCTCTTGGGTTCTTTGAAAATCCCTAATTTCCAGTTTCTCACATTCGCCGGCAGGAGAAAAAATGTTCCCGGGCTTGCGTCGGGATCGGGGAGGAGCACTATGGATTCATGTTCACGCGGCGCCGGTTTCTCGGCCTGATTCCCGCCCTTGGCGCCGCCCGGGGCCTGGCAGCGCTCCCCGACAAGGTTCCCACCCGTAAGTTTGGGCGCCATGCGGAGCAGGTCAGCGTGATCGGAATGGGGGGCCACACTCTTGGCCAGGCCAAGGATATCCCGGAGGCCACCCGGATCGCCCATGAGGCGGTGGACCGTGGCATCACTTTCTTTGACAACGCGTGGTGCTACCACGATGGTCGGGCGGAAGAGTGGATGGGCCAAGCCTTGGCCGGCATTCGTGACAAAACCTTCCTCATGACCAAGGTGTGCCCTCACCAAAAGCCCCTGCCGGAGGGTGGCAAGGAGGGGGCGATGAAGATGCTGGAGGACTCGTTGCGCCGTCTGAAAACCGACCGTTTGGACCTCTGGATGTTACACATGGTCGAAAAGCCCGAGGAAATCGACAAGTTTTACGGTCCCGGGGGAGCGGTGGAGGCATTCGATCTGGCCAAAAAGCAGGGCAAAGTGCGCTATCTCGGTTTCACCGGGCACACCGATGTCGCCGTGCATAAAAAGATTTTGGATGGCGGGTATCCCTTTGATGCCTCATTGCAGCCCGTCTCGGCTTTGGGGACTTTGGATTCCCGTAAATTTGAGACGGAAATCATCCCGATGCTTGGCAAACGGGACATTGCCGTGATTGGAATGAAGGGTTTCGGGGGTAGTAAGCGTGCCCATCAAAAGGGTTTGATGACGGCGGAAAAAGTGGTCCGGTACTCGTTGAGCTACCCGGAGGTCTGTACCCATCTGATCGGGATCGACCAGTTTGATTACGTGGGAGAAGCCGCCCTGGCGGCCACGAAGACTCCCATGACCGCGGACGAAAGAAAAGCCTTTGCGGTCTGGTGTGATCAGCGGGGCGGGGCCGCCTTCGCCATGCACGCCCACCCCGGCCACCGGGACGGTAGCTGCTGCGGAAGTTCCCTGGCCTAAGCCGACCGCTCTTTGAAGTTCGCCTTTCTGGTTCTCGGTTACGCCATTTCCATGGCCGGATCCAACCTGCTTTTCAAAGTCGCCTCGGAAAAAGCGGGAACCCAGTGGTGGCTCTGGTTTTTGGCCGGAAATATTGTCGGCTTCGGTTGTCCGGTCCTGATCACATACGCTTTGCGGGAGCAAAGCCCGCATCTCGTCTACGCCTTCACCTTGGGGGCGGGGTTTGTTCTGGTGCAGCTCGCCGGCTGGTTTCTCTTTCACGCCCCGGTCACGGCAATGCAGGTGGGGGGACTCGTCCTGACGGCCGTGGGCTTGGTGATGTTGCAGCTGGGAAAAGCCTGAATTTCATCGGATTTTTTACCGCAGAGACGCAGAGGTCTTGAGCCGTTTGGTGTTTTCGTCCTTACGTCTGAAGGGAACGAGTCAGTGGCAAGGCTGTCGGCCATGGCTAAGCAGCCCAGCGGAGTGCGGAGGGATCTAAAGCCAAGATTTATCGATTTAAAACCGGACGCCTCAGCGAGGCTTACTTACCACAAGCGCAACCAAGAAGATGGCTTTCTAAGAGAAGTGACTTTATAGGGAGCCGACGGCGAGGCCAACGGAGGCAAGGAGGAGGGCCGCGCCGGTGAGGCGTACCGCCAATACCCGCTTGTCGTGGTAAGCCGAACCGCCGCCGAGTGCTCCTTCGAGCAAGATGGCCCAGAGTCCCCGGGTGGCGTAGACGACATTGGTGGCGGTGGCATGGCCGAAAAAGCCGATGACAAACACCACCAGGGAGGTCTGAAACCCTATCACGACCGATCCGCCCAAGGCACCGGCGCGGGCTGGGCTGGGCAGGAGGCTAGGCCTGTTTTTTTCTCGGAAAACCTCCGGGAGAAAAAGGAGAGGGGTCAACAACACAAGGGTGGCAAACATCAGCGGCTGAAACCACCCGACCCCCAGCATCTTTGCAAAGCGCTGTACGATAATGTCGGTGAGCCCAAAGAAGAAGGCGGCCAAGAGCGCCCAGCCTGCGGCCGCCCGGTCCAGAGCCGCCCCCTCTTTCTTTCCATGCAGAAGTCCCGGGGAAAGGGAAAGCAGGGCGACCGCCAAGGAGGAAAGAACGGCCCCGGCCATCAGACCTGGGCGGATGGACTCTCCCAGAAGAAGAGCGGAAAGCAGGGCGACAAAAATGGTTTTCATGCCCAAAACCGGCGTGGCCAGGGAGAGATCGCCCTTGGCCAAAGCGCGGATGGCGCAGGCCCGACCGAGAAAGAGGGCACCGCCGGCAAGAAAAGCACCCCAAAACCCAGCGGCGTGAGCGGTTCCGGGAAAAAACAGAACCAAGGGGGCGGACCATCCGGCCATGGCAAGATTGGAGATCCCGTTGACCAAGCGCGGGTGAGCGCCCCGGCGCAAGCCGAGTTTCATCCCCCAGGAGCCGAAAGCGTAGAGGAAGGAAGCGATCAGAGGGAGGGCCAGAGGCATGAGGAGAATGAAAAGGATGCCGGACTTGCTGGCCTAAGCCAGCCATGTCGGTGGCTTGCCGATCCGTGCCGGGCCGGTTAGGAAAGAGGGATGCTACGGGAGTTTATTCCGGTCCTCTTTTCCATCGGGATGGCACTGGCCATCGCCATAGGCGCCATCGTCGTCGCCCTGCTCCTCGGTAAGGTGGGACGGAGGAATAAGGGCAAGGATCTGGCGTACGAGTGCGGCAAGGATCCGATCGGGGGCGGGTCGGCGCGCTTTTCCGTGAAATTCTATCTCGTGGCGATGATCTTTATCCTTTTCGATATTGAGGTGATCTTCATGTACCCATGGGCGGTCAGCCTGATGGGTTTCCAGCAGAGCGGCTTGGGCTGGCAGGTGTTTGGGTTGATGTTGGCGTTTGTCCTACTTGTCGAGGTCGGACACCTCTATGCGTACAAAAAGGGAGTGTTCGACTGGAACAAGCGGGGGTGAGAGTTGGATGAAGGGGCAGGATTAAGTTGGCCCACCAGCCTTAAGGTTAGGCCTTCATCACGATCGACGGGGAAAAGGATGCGGGCAGGGATTTTCCTTGGACGAGGATTTTGTGACTGTGACCGAAAAAGGCGGGATGGGTGAGGTGGCGGAAGTTGCGAATCCAGCTTTCGGCGGGAGGCTCTCTTCCCGTGAGAATGGGGGTGGCCAAAGCCGTCAGTCCCCGGGCAAAATTTGTCAGACCATAATTTTGTAGCCCTTCCCGGGCTCCCTGTTCCTCCAGATCCGTGAAGTTCACGTGGGCGGTCAGATCCTGCTCCCCGGGATCGGCGAGGGGATCTGCAGTTCTTTGGTGGTTTCGCAAGGAAACGAGAGTCCCGCCGGCCCAGGTCATGGAAAAAAGTTCCTCGGCTGGAAAGCCGTAATCCAGCGTCAGGATCAGCCCTTGGGGAAATTTCGAGGCAAGGTTGTGGATCCAAGGAGCCACGCCTGGCCGGATCTCCCCAGTGAATCCCTCCACAGTCGG
>CAZWQT010000034.1:5302-12217 GCA_964635945.1 uncultured Akkermansia sp.
CCAACTTCGGATGGGGTTCGATCAGGTGAAGGCGGACGGCTTGGGCCAGCCTGGGATGATTTCTTTGGATGGCCTCCAGTACGTCCCGGGCCAGCCAGCCGGCATCCGCGCCTTGTTCGATCAGGCCCAAGGATGCAGGTCTACCCAAGGCCTCATGGAGTTCATCGGCTTGGTGCGCCAATAACTGGCCGAGAACCGGTCCTGGGGAAACGGGTGTGAGAAAATCACCCTCCTTTCCGGTACGGCTTTTGCCGGAGGCATAAAAGCCATAGGTGGGGTGGTAAAGCGCCTCGTCCATAAAGCGGTCGAAGGGCAAGGGACCATCCGTTTGGATTCGGGAGCTGAGGATTGGGGTTAAGGGGGAGGTCAAAGGTATGGAGATATTATTCGGGGGAGGCTTTTGGGGCGAGATTGACGACCCGCCTACGGAACTTAAGTTTCAGGTAGTGAGAGCTATCCTGTATCTTTTATGGCTGAGCCTCGGGCCGGTGGTGGCCCAGACGGGCACGGGAGAATCGTCGGTGGGTCTTTCCGATCTTCCATCTGCCGAGGCCAAGGCCAAGTTGCCGGGGTTGGATGAGCCGGCCCCCTCTCCCGACTTTTCCTCGTTGGCTCCTGCAGAATCCCCCTCCGTCCCGCAATTACGCCCCCCTGTTGCAGACCCGGCAAAGGCCAAGGCCACCGACAGTTCTGACTGGGCAGCCCAAGCCATGCTCCAAAAAAAGGAAGAAGCCAAAAAACGGGAAGAAGAGCAGGCGGATTTAGTTGAACAAAAGGCGAAAGAAACCCAGGCGGCTTTGGACAAAGAGAAAAAAGAAAAAGAGGCCAAGGCTAAATCTTCCGATCAGCCCGCCGTGGCCGCGGCAGCCGTACCGGGATTTGGGCAGGCCGAGGCGCAAAAGCTACCCGCGGTGACCGGGTTAGATGGCGTAAAACCCCGGGGGATGGCTTCAGACGATGGGCGGGTTCAACCTAGTTTCGATTCCTTTACCGGTCCCTCCAGCAGCACCCCCTTGGGCAAGGACTTCCAATCTGGGGCAAAACCGATTATGCCGGGAACCACCGCCACGGACGGGCGGATGCAGGTATCCTCCAAGATCCCGGAACCTCCTTCCGGTGCCTATAAAAGGATCTCCCAGGATCCCTACACCCTGCCGGCCGGGTACGGGGAAAAGAAAGCCGCACCTCCCCCCCAACCAAAACCCGTGGTGATCCCTCCCAACCCAACGAGTGGTGACCCAAAGAGGGCGATTGATGACACCAAGGCCGGGTATTCGCCCTACGATAACTCCAAAAAGGTCCCCGATCCCCGTTCCCAGCGCCGGTTTTAGGGCATCCCCTCTGCGCTTGGCATTCCCACGCGCCGCCCGCTAGCGTCTAGCCCGTGCCCGTTGACGCAATCCTTTTTCCTTTTCGAGAGTACCTCTGGTTTTACGCGGGTTTCCTGGTTTTTGTTCTCGGGGTCCTCGCTCTCGATTTGGGGGTTTTTCATCGCAAAGCCCATGCCATTGGGATGCGGGAGGCTGCAGGTTGGAGTGTGTTTTGGATCACCCTGGCCCTGTTGTTCAATTTTGCCTTCTACATCTACTGCAAACATGAATTTTCGCAGGATGCACAGCTCATGGCCCTGCCTGGATTCGATCCGGATCGGCAGGCCCGTTACTCCGCCCTGGAGTTCCTCACCGGTTTCATCGTCGAAAAGTCCCTGGCGGTCGACAACCTCTTCATCTTCGTTGTGGTCTTCCGCTTTTTTGGCATCCCCGCCAAATACCAACACAAGATCCTCTTTTGGGGGATTCTCGGCGCCATTTTCTTTCGCGTCGTATTCATTGCCCTCGGAGCGGTTCTTCTGCAGATCCACTGGATCAATGTGGCCTTGGGGGTCTTCCTGGTCCTGACCGGCATCAAGATATTCTTCTCCCCCGACCAGGCCATTAATCCTGAGACCAATCCTGTTCTGCGGTTTCTGCAAAGAGTCCTGCCCGTCACCCATAAGTCGGACGAGGGTAAGTTTTTCCTCAAGATCGGTTCGGTGTGGAAGGTGACTCCCTTAATGGTCTGCCTGATCTTCATCGAATTTTGTGACATCGTTTTTGCGGTCGACTCTGTTCCCGCGATCTTTGCCATCACCAAGGAACCGCTCATTGTCCTGACTTCGAACGTTTTCGCCATTCTCGGCTTGCGAGCGCTCTACTTCCTGCTCGCCGGCGTGGTGGACAAGTTCCACTTCCTCAAGTTCGGCCTGGGCCTGGTCCTGATTTTTGTTGGTTTGAAGATGGCTTGGCTGAACGATGTGTTCGGAGGCAAGTTCCCGATCGCCTGGTCCCTGGTCATCATCACCGCGCTGGTTGGCGGCTCGATCGCCTTGTCGTTGCTGATCCCGCCGAAAGCCAAAAAGCCTTAAATCCAAGGCGGATCAAGCTCCACCTGTGGAAAGTGGAAGGATTTAGGTGGAAAGGGTAGGGGAGCTAAATCCTCCCGCCTTCCACCTGCCCCGTCCCGCACGCCCGCGAGGGCGTTTAGTACCGGTAATGTTCCGGCTTAAAGGGGCCCTCGGCCGGGATGCCAAGGTAGTCGGATTGGTCCTTGGTGAGTTTCGTCAGCTTTACCCCAATCTTCTCGAGATGGAGGCGAGCCACTTCCTCGTCCAGCTTTTTGGGCAGAACGTAGACCGCCGGCTTGTAGATCGAACGGTTCTTCCAGAGGTCGAGTGCCGCCAGCGTCTGGTTGGAGAAGCTGTTGCTCATCACAAAGCTGGGATGACCTGTGGCGCAGCCCAGGTTGACGAGGCGTCCCTCAGCAAGCAGGAATAGTTCCCGCCCGTCGGGGAAGACGTATTTGTCGAGCTGGGGCTTGATGTTGACCCGCTTCACACCGGACAGGTTATTGAGCTTGTCGACCTGGATTTCGTTGTCGAAGTGGCCGATATTCGCGACCACCGCCTGATCCTTCATCTTTTTGAGGTGCTCGATGGTGATGACGTCCTTGTTGCCGGTCGTGGTGATGTAGATGTCGGCGCGGCCGAGGGTTTCTTCCACCGTGGTCACCTCGTACCCCTCCATCGCGGCCTGCAGGGCATTGATCGGATCGATCTCCGTCACAATGACCCGGGCACCTTGTCCGCGAAGCGACTGGGCGGAGCCTTTGCCCACGTCTCCGTAGCCGCACACCACGGCCACCTTGCCCGAGATCATTACATCAAGGGCGCGGTTCAGGCCGTCCACCAGGGAGTGGCGGCAGCCGTAAAGATTGTCGAATTTGGACTTGGTGACCGAGTCGTTCACGTTGAACGCCGGCACCAGCAATTTGCCAAGCTCCTGCAGTTTGTAGAGGCGATGCACCCCGGTGGTGGTCTCTTCTGCCACGCCTTTCCACTCCTTGACCAGCTCGTGGAAAATATAGGGGTTTTCCGCATGAATCTTTTTGAGCAGGTCCTTGATGACCTTTTCCTCATGGCTGGAGGAGGGGGTGTTGACCCAACCATCACCTTCCTCGAGCTCGTAACCTTTGTGCAGGAAAAGGGTGACATCGCCGCCGTCGTCGATGACGAGCTGCGGGCCCTTGCCCTCGGGGTTGACGATGGCCTTCCAGGTGCAGTCCCAGTACTCCTCGAGCGTCTCGCCCTTCCAGGCGAAGACGGGGATGCCGGCGGCGGCGATGGCCGCGGCGGCCTGATCCTGGGTGGAGAAGATATTGCAGCTGGCCCAGCGCACGTCCGCGCCAAGGTCCACGAAGGTTTCGATGAGCACCGCCGTCTGGATGGTCATGTGCAGGGATCCGGTCACGCGAACGCCGGCGAGGGGCTTGTCTTTGGCGTACTTCTCGCGGATGGCCATCAGGCCGGGCATTTCCTTCTCGGCGATCTCAATCTCCTTGCGGCCGAGTTCGGCGAGGGCGAGGTCCTTGACCTGATAGTCTCCGGCTTTGGGGCCGCGGGTCTTGGCGGTTTTCGGGGCGAGGGTGGTGGTGCTCATGGGTTTGTCTCCTGGGAGGGGTTCAGTTCAGTCCGGCGTGGCGGCGGAGCTCGCGGACTCGGTCCGTGTGCTCCCACGGCGCGTAGGCCGGGTTACCGCGGTGGCCAAAGTGGCCGTAGTTGGTGGTTTTCGAGTAAATCGGGCGCCGCAGGCGGAGCTGGCGGATGATTTCTGCCGGACGAAAATCGAAGGTTTTGTGAACGGCGTGTTCGATCCGGGAGAAGGGGATTTTCTCCGTGCCAAAGGTGTCCAGGCAGACGGAGACCGGCTTGGGGTGGCCGATGGCGTAGGCGAACTGAATTTCCACCCGATCGGCCAGGCCGGCGGCGACGATATTTTTGGCCACATAGCGCCCCATGTAGGCGGCGCTGCGATCCACCTTGGTGGGATCCTTGCCGCTGAAGGCGCCGCCGCCATGACGCCCCGCGCCGCCGTAGCTGTCGACGATGATCTTTCGTCCGGTTAATCCGCTGTCACCCTCCGGGCCGCCGATGACGAACCGGCCAGTTGGGTTGACGAGGAAATTGGTGTGACGGTCGAGCATGTTGGCCGGCAGGACCTTCTTGATGAGTTTTTCGATGATGAATTTCTCGATGGTGCGGTGGGAAACGCCTTCGGCGTGCTGGGTGGAAACGACTACCGCGGTGATCCGGACGGGCCGGTTGTGGCGGTACTCCACGGAGACCTGGGATTTGGCGTCCGGTCGGAGCCAGGGAGCCTTGCCGCTTTTGCGGATCCGGCTCAGTTCGCGCCCAAGGCGGTGGGAAAACATCACCGGGGCGGGCATCAACTCCGGGGTTTCGCGGCAGGCGTATCCGAACATCAGACCTTGGTCACCGGCCCCCTGCTCGGCGGTCTTTTTCCCGTCGGCCTTCTTGGCATCGACGCCCTGGGCGATATCGGGGCTTTGGCCGGTCAGGGCATTCATGATGTGGACCTGGTCAGCGTGGAAGACGTCGTCTTCGTGCGTGTAACCGATCTCGCGAATGGTCCGGCGGACGAGGGTGTCGTAGTCGAGCTTTGCCCGGGTGGTGATTTCCCCGGCGATGACCACCAAATTGGACTTCACCAGGGTTTCGCAGGCGACCCGGCTCATTGGATCCTTGGCCAGACAGGCGTCCAGGACCGCGTCCGAAATGGCGTCGCAAACCTTGTCCGGATGGCCTTCGCCCACGGACTCCGAAGAGAAGATAAAGTGGCCTCGCATTGAACAGGAACGTTGCCCTAACCGCCCCGGGAGGCAAGAATAAATATTGATATATCATGATAAGATGATGAATCTTCTAGACCGATGAGTGACCGGGTACGTCTTTTGGGGGCGTTGGCGGATCCCACCCGCTTACGGATCCTCTATGCCCTGAAGGAAAATGAACTCTCCGTAGCGGAGTTGCAGGAAGTTCTGGGGGTGGGGCAGTCACGGATTTCGAACCATCTTTCCTTGTTGAAGGGGGTGGGTCTGGTGCGGGATCGCCGCGAGGGGCAGAAGGCCTACTACCGAAGGGCGGAGGTGCCTTCCGGGGCCCTCAAGGAGGCCTGGGCCTTTGCCGAAGGCGCTGCCGCTGAGCTCGCCACCAAATCCCGCGACACCGAATCCCTTCGCCTCGTTCTTTCCCACCGGCAGGAGAAGTCGAAACGTTATTTCGATGCGGTGGCTGGGCGCCTGGGGAAGAAGTACTGCCCAGGGCGTTCCTGGGAGGCAGTGGGGAGGCTGCTTCTGGCTTTGGCTCCCCGGGAGACGTTCGCCGATCTGGGGGCGGGGGAGGGGCTGATTTCCCAGCTTTTGGCGGCCCGGGCCAAAAAGGTGATCGCGGTGGATAACTCTCCCCGGATGGTGGAGGTGGGGAGCGATCTGGCGAAGCGGAGCGGGCTTAAGAATCTCGAGTATCGGCTGGGAGATCTGGAAAACCCTCCGATCAAAGCGGGTTCCGTCGACGTGGCGATTCTCAGCCAAGCCCTGCACCACGCCGTGCAACCGCCCAAGGCCTTGGAGGCGGCCTGGAAAATTCTCCGGCCGGAAGGAAGGATCCTGATCCTGGATCTGGTGGAGCACAACTTTGAGGCGGCCCGGGAGCTTTATGCCGATGTGTGGCTGGGATTCGCCCCCTCGGATTTAGGCCGGATGATGCGCGAGGCGGGGTTTGAGGGCGTTTCCGTGGAAATCGTCGCCCGGGAAAAGGAAGGACCTGGATTCCAGACGTTGTTGGCGGTGGGGCACAAACCGGCGTAGCGGAGGGATGAAGATTGGTAGGGCGGCCTCTCCGAGGCCGCCTCATTTTTAAGCGACATCTTTAAGAGAGGCGGCGTAGGGACACGCCGCCCTACCTTTTGATGAATCTTCCGCGCTTGTCCTTGAGCTGCGCTCGAGAGGATTTGCGCCCCGCACACCCGCCCCTGCGCTTTGCGGGATCCCCTCCGGGTTGATTGGCTTGGGTGCTTTCGCACCCGCGCAATGTGCCCCCTCAGACCTTCCCCCGCGCTAATCAATAATCGCCTCCGGCAGATTGGATTCTCTCGCTGGTTAAGCTGCGCTCGAGAGGATTTGGCCCCCGCTTTTCCTAGGCCCAATCTGGTTACCGCTTCACGGAATTGGGTTGTCTCGCTGGCTACGCTGCGCTCGAGAGGATTTGAACCTCCACGGGTTGCCCCACTAGAACCTGAATCTAGCGCGTCTGCCATTTCGCCACGAGCGCGACGTTCCAATAATATCCCAAACTCTTTTCGGTTCCAAGCACGGGTAGGGACGCACCGCCGGTGCGTCCGAATCTAAAAACGGCACCCGTGGCCTTGGGAAAGGACGCCTCGGCGAGGCGTCCCTACCGGTTTTCAGTTTCTTTCTTGTGAATACATTTTCGTCCCCGCTTGACGATTCTTGCCGGATCGGTGAAGTAGATTGCTTGAAATCAGCGAGTTCCAACGGAATCCAGGAACGGATCCTGATCCT
>CAZWQT010000035.1:0-12179 GCA_964635945.1 uncultured Akkermansia sp.
TCCTCGCGGAAGCGGATTACCTGGTCGATCTCGGCCCGGAGAGCGGCGAAGCCGGCGGCAAAATCGTTGCGCAAGGCAACCCCGAACACGTCTCCGCCTCCCAAACTTCCCGCACCGCCCCCTTCCTCCGCTCCCACCTCTCCCGTTCACTGGCTTCCTTAAACCCTTAATCCCTTAACCCCTCCGTACTCGCCTCTTTGGGGAAATTTGGGCATTGTTGGGTCGTATGCTCAAGCGTATCGGCATCATCACCTCGGGAGGCGACTCCCCGGGCATGAACCCCGCCATCCGGGCCATCGTTCGGACCGGGATCAGCTTGGGAGTTGAAGTCGTCGGGATTCAAAACGGTTACCAGGGGATTTTTGACAAGGAGTTCATGCCCCTGGGCACCGTCGAGGTCAGCGGCCGGATCCGGGATGCCGGCACGATTCTTTCCACCAGCCGTTGCCTGAAATTCCGGGAGGAGTCGGCCCAAAAGGAGGCTATCGAGATCCTCAAAAAGGAGAATATCCAGGGCCTGATGGTGTTGGGTGGGGACGGTTCTCTTTCCGGGGCCGCCGCGCTTTCCCGGCATGGATACCGCGTCCTCGGTCTGCCCTGCTCCATCGATAACGACATTCCCGACACGGATCTTTGCATCGGCACCGATACCTGCTTGAACACCGTCATCCACCTGATCGACATGGTGAAAGCCACTGCCGCTTCCCACAACCGGTGCTTTGTGATTGAGGTGATGGGCCGCAACCAGGGCTACCTTGCCCTGATGAGCGCCATCGCCTCCGGCTCCCAGGTCGCGGTGATTCCGGAGTTCCGGTACGACCTCGAGAAAATTATCGATAACCTCACCCGCCGCCGGCTCCGTCGCCACAACAACAGCGTGGTCGTGGTGGCCGAAGGTGTTTGCACCGGCCAGGACTTTATGAATCGTCTCCTGGCCACAGCCGGTGACCGGTTGGAGCAGGAGGTCCGCCTCACCGTGCTCGGCCACGTGCAAAGGGGCGGCTCCCCCAGCTTTGCCGACCGTTATCTCGCCAGCCGGATGGGCGAATTCGCCATGCTGGCCATGAATCAGGGCGAACACGGCTCCATGGTCGGCCTGCTTCGCAACCGGATGAACCTGACGGATCTCCAAACACTCCCCGGCCGACGCCCTCCCTTGCCGGCCGATGCGATCCGCCTTGCCCGTAATCTCGGGATGGAAATCGGCATCCCCTCCGAAACCTAGTCCTTTAGCTTGTTAGTCCTTAGTCGCAGGAAGCTCTGGAGTCCCCTCCATAACTAATGACTAAACTGCTCAAGAGCTAATTTCACCTCCCGCCTCTTTCAGCCTCTCAACCTATCCACTAGGAGTTTCCAGTCCGGCTCCGGCGTCAGGTGACACCACGAGAACCTCACGGCCCCCACCATCTCCTCTTTTCCCAAGTGCATGGCCTTGAGCACGTGGCTGGGCTGGTAACTCGCTGAAGTGCAGGCCGACCCGTTCGAAACCGCTGCCAGATCCTTTAACCGCAACATCGCCTCCTCCGCACTCAGGCCGGGGAAGGAGGCGTTCACGGTATGCGGAAGAACGTGCGGCTCCTCCCCATGGATTTTGGGCTGCAACACGCTGACCGCCTGCAAAAACTTTTCGCGGAATGCCCGGCACTGTTTTTCCCGCGCGGCATGGTGTTGGGTCCCCAATTCGGCTGCCTTGCCCAAACCGACAATTAAGGGCACCGGCAAGGTGCCCGGTCGTAGCCCCTGTTCCTGCCCACCCCCGAAGGTTAACGGTGCCAGTGGAACCTTGTGCTTCCCGCGATGCCGAACCACCAAAACGCCTACGCCTTTGGGTCCGTAAATCTTGTGCCCACTCGCACTGATCAGGTCGATGCGGTGATGGCGGAGTTCGGGCACCAGCTTTCCGAACGTTTGGGCGGCGTCCACATGGAACCAGGCCGAATGGTGGGCCAAAGCTTCTGCCACCTCCGGCAACGGCTGGATCACCCCTGTCTCGTTGTTGGCGTGCATGACGGAGACCAACATCGTGTTCGGGCGGAGTAACCGGATGATCTTCTCTGCCTCCACCCTTCCCTGCTTGGTGGGGGCAACGAGATCCACCTCGAAACCCTCCTTGGCCAGATGTTCGACCGGCTCCAGCACCGCTTTGTGTTCAATGCGGGTGGTGATGATATGGGTTTTGCCGTGCTGCCGCCCCCAATGAGCCAGGCCCAGGATAGCCAGGTTATTACTCTCCGTGGCTCCACTGGTGAAAATCACTTCCTCGGCTTTGGCATCCACCAGTTGGGCGATCTGTTCCCGTGCCTTTTGCACCGCTTCTTTCGCCCTGGCTCCAAACGCGTGCGTCCGGCTGCCTTCGTTGCCGAACTCCTCTTCAAAAAAACGGCGCACCACCTCCGCCACCGCCGGCTCCATCGGCGTGGTTGCGTTGCAGTCTAAATAAACCGGACCAGCGGACATAAGCGGAGGAGCATGCCGAGAATTTGTTCCTGATTCAAATCCGACCATGCCCACCCAAACACGGCACCACTTTGCACCACCGAGGCCCCCCAGATATACCTCGGATATAAATATACTTAAGTTTCTGTCTTATAATGCTTTGCGGACTAAAGGTTTCGCCAGTCTTCGCGTAAGGGACGGGGCTTGCCAGAGGGGAGATTGACGGATGCAAGTTCCTGCCGGGTGCGGCAGAAGACTTCGCCCCCAACTCCCAAAACTTCCGACTCCACCACAAAGCGAACCTTCCCAACCTCCCCCAAGCGACTTACCACTTTCACCCGCTCGCCCAGTTTGGCCGGCCGAAGATATTCCGCCTCGGTTTTGGTCAGGACCGGGCACCCATGCTCCCCTCCGATCATCTCCCCGATGCCCCAACCCAACTTCTCCGCCAGATCCGTCCGCACCGCCTCAACCCAGCGGAGATAGGCCAGATTATGAACCACGCCGCCGGCGTCGGTGTCAAAAAAGTAGACCGTAAACTCGCGTTCCGTCTGGGGCCGCTGCTGGCTCACAACCGGCCGAACTCCTGCTCCAGCCGCTTGACCAGAAGCTTCATGATCTTGATCCGCGCGTACCATTTATAATTCCCTTCAATCAGGTTCCACGGGGCAATCCGGGCATTGGTTTTGCGGAACATATCCTCCGCGGCCGCCAAGTGCTCCTTCCATTTGCGCCGGTTCCGCCAGTCCTCTTCACTGATTTTCCAGTGCTTGTAAGGATCCGCCGCCCGGCGCTCGAAGCGCCGCAGCTGTTCCTGTTTTGTGATATGGAGAAAAAACTTCATGAGGATGGCGCCATTCTCCACCAGGGTTCGCTCCATCTCATTGATTTCCCGATATCCCCGCTTCCATTCATCCTTTTTGGCGAATCCCTCCACCCGCTCCACCAACACCCGTCCGTACCAGCTCCGGTCAAAGATCGCCGTTTCCCCGTTGGCCGGGAGCTTGTTCCAGAAGCGCCAGAGATAGTGGTGCTTCTTTTCCTCCTCGGTGGGTTTCACGATCGACCAAACGCGCACCAAGCGCGGATCGAGGCGCTCGGTCATCCGCTTGATCACCCCCCCTTTTCCGGCGGCATCCGGCCCCTCGAAAACCAAAATCAGGTTTTTGGGGCTTTCCTGCAACAAACGCTGGGCATGCAAAAGCTTCAGCTGCAGGCCGCGTAGCTTGTCCCGATAGTCGGACTTCTCATGGATCTGTTTATCCAGATTCAGACGATCTAAACGGCTCCTCATGCCTCCTTTGCCTACCTGCTTCCCGCCTGACGGGCGAGCCAACTCTCCGGATCGGTCATCGCTTTTTCACAGCGTTTTGGGCATCGTTTCAGGATGACTTTGCACGAGTTTGCCGACCCCACGGCCTGGATGGAGGCCATGGTGGCCCGCTGGGAAACGCTGGGGGGGGCCGCCCTCCAGGCCCGGGGCTCCTTTTCCGTTTCCCTCTCCGGAGGTTCCACCCCCAAACCCCTCTATCAGCGTCTGGCCCAACTGTCCTGGCCCTGGTCCGCCACCCACCTTTACTTGGGGGATGAGCGCTGGGTTCCGCCGGATCACAAGGACAGCAACTACCGCATGATCCACGAGGCCTTTCACGCCACGGGAGCCAAGATCGAACGAATCCATACCGAGATCGGCAAACCCGAAATCGGCGCCCGGGACTACGAGAAACGCCTCAAAACAGATCTGGGCGACCCGCCCAAGTTTGACCTGATCCTCCTCGGCGTCGGCGACGACGGTCACACTTCCTCCCTCTTTCCCGGAACCCAGGCTCTGGAGGACAACAAACTCTTCATGGCCCCGAACTTTGTCCCGCAACTGGGCGTCTCCCGCATCACCTCCACCTTCCATCTGCTCCGTTTTGCCCGCGCCATCTGGTTTGTGACGCGAGGCCCTTCCAAGGAGCCCTACATCCGCGCCCTCGCCGCCGGCGACCCCGCGGCCACGTTCCCCGCCGCGAAGGTTCGGAGTGACCGCGGAACCGTGGAAATCTACCATTGTACTTCTCCATGAGCCCCGTCGCCGCACCTGCGAAACCCAAGGGTAACTCGGCTCCGGCCGCAGCCCCCGTACCCAGCCCCGGAAAGGTCTTGCCCCCATTTGTCATGGTTATCTTCGGGGCCAGCGGCGATCTCACCAGCCGCAAGCTCGTCCCCGCCCTCTTCGGCCTGCAACACGAAGGGATTCTGCCCAAGGACTACTCCATCATCGGCTTCGCCCGCCGCCCCAAAAAAGACGACGAGTTCCGCAAGGAGATGAAGGAAGGCCTCGAGAAGTTCTCCCGTCTCCGCCCGGTCCAAGCCGCTGAATGGGACAAGTTCACTCCCCGCCTGACTTATCATCAGGGCAACTTTGACGATCCCGCCGCTTATGCTTCTCTCAAAAAGACCCTGGAGGAGCTCGCCAAAACCCGCGGCCTGACCCAGCACATTTTTTATCTCGCCACCGCCCCGGACTACTTCGCCACCGTCGTCCAGCAGCTGGCCAAGGCTGGCCTCGTCCGCCCGGGACTGCCGGCCCGGGTCGTCGTGGAGAAGCCCTTCGGGCATGACTACCAGTCCGCCCGCCAGCTTGTGAATGACCTCCAGTCCTGCCTGGACGAGTCGAATCTCTTCCGCATCGACCACTATCTCGGCAAGGAGACCGTCCAAAACCTCCTGTATTTCCGTTTCGCCAACTCCATCTGGGAGCCGATCTGGAACAGCAACCTGATCGACAACGTCCAGATCACCGTGGCCGAACAGGAAGGCGTCGGTACCCGCGGCGCATTTTATGACGAAGTCGGTGCCATGCGGGACATGGTCCAAAACCACATGATGCAACTGCTCGCGATCACCGCGATGGAACCGCCCGCCAACCTCTCCTCAGAATCCATCCGTGACGAAAAAGTGAAGGTCCTGCGCTCCATCCCCACACCCAAAATGGATTTGATCCCAGGCAGCACCGTGCGTGCCCAGTACGAAGGCTACCGGCAGACCGATCGCGTCTCCCCCAGCTCCACGACGGAGACCTACGCCGCCCTCAAGTTACAGATCGACAACTGGCGCTGGTCCGGCGTCCCTTTCTATCTACGCACCGGGAAGGCCCTCTCCACCCGCGCCTCGGAAATCGTCATCGTGTTCCGCCGTCCCCCGGCCACGCTCTTCCGGGCCGAGTTCGGCGACCTGCTCCACCGCAACGCCATGCACATCCGGCTCCAACCCGACGAGGGCGTCCACCTCTGCTTCAACGCCAAACGCCCGGGCAAATCTTCCGTCCAGCCCGTGGATATGGAGTTCTGTTACGCCACGGAATTCGGTTCTTACTCCCCCGAGGCCTACGAGCGCCTGCTCGGGGACGCCATCTACGGTGACTCCACTCTCTTCACCCGGGCGGATGAGGTGTTGGAAGCTTGGCGGCTCGTGGACGCCGTCCGGGATGGTTGGCAGAACACGCCCATGGCCCTGTACCGCCAAGGCTCCTGGGGCCCGCGTGAATCGGACCTCATGCTTCAAGGGGATGGAAACAACTGGGTCGATCTCGACGCCCGCGCCAAAGCCTAAAGAAACACCGCCCTCGGCTAGTGCCGGAAGTGTCTCCGGCCGGTGAAAATCATCGCCACCCCCAGCCGGTCCGCCGCCGCAATCACCTCCGGATCCTTGACGCTGCCGCCGGGTTGAATCGCCGCCGTGGCCCCGGCCTGCGCCGCCGCCTCCAAACCATCCGGGAATGGAAAAAAAGCATCCGAGGCTACCGAGCTTCCCTTCAGGCTGAGCTTCGCCTCCCCCGCCTTCCAAACCGCGATCCGGGAGCTGTCCACGCGCGACATCTGCCCCGCCCCGATTCCCAACGTGCGATCCTCGGCCGAGTAAACAATGGCGTTGGACTTCACATGCCGGACCACTTTCCAGCCGA
This sequence comes from uncultured Akkermansia sp., assembly GCA_964635945.1. Lineage (GTDB taxonomy): Bacteria > Verrucomicrobiota > Verrucomicrobiia > Methylacidiphilales > Verrucolacustridaceae > Verrucolacustris. The sequence continues at coordinate 6,386 of CAZWQT010000035.1, forward strand.
AACGCATGGCTCGCATCTCCGCTTCACTTGGCTTGCGCTTTGTCACCACTTTCCATTCTTTTTCCAGGTCTCCCGACTCGTCCGCCTCCTGCACCAGCAGTCCCCCACCCCGCACACTCCGGAAATCCCAACCCGCCCCGGCCGTTTCATGATTCTCAATCAAACGAAGATTCTTTTTCGCCTGCAGGATTTGGAGCGCCTCCGGGGAAAATGACGGGGCCAGAATCACCTCGCTAAAGATCTCGGCGATCACCTTGGCCATCTCTCCATCCAAAGGCCGGTTGGCCGCGATGATCCCGCCGAAGGGCGCCAAACGATCCGTGGCGAACGCCTTCTCCCATGCCTCCGCCAGCTTCCTGCCCGTTCCCACTCCGCAGGGGTTGGTATGCTTGAGAATCGCCAAGGTCGGTTCCGCCTCCCGAAACTCTGCGATCAGGCCTGCCGCTGCGCTCAGATCCAGGACATTGTTGTAGGAAAGCTCCTTGCCGTGCCGTTGCCGGAAGGATTCCAGAAAGTTTCCATAGAGGGCTGCTTTTTGGTGAGGATTCTCGCCATACCGCAGGGGTTGGGCCCGCCGGCGCAAGATCCCCGTCGTTTCCTGCAAGGGATCAGTCTCTGCCCTCCGGGTCAGATAGGAGGAGATCAGGTGGTCGTAATGGGAGGTGTGACGAAACACCTTGGCCGCCAGCTTCTGCCGGGTGACCGAAGTGGTGTCCCCTCCTTTCTCCATTTCCTTTTGGACGGAAGGATAGTCGGCTGGGTCCACCACCACCGTGACGGCCTCGTGATTTTTGGCGGCGCTCCGCAACATACTGGGCCCGCCGATGTCGATGTTCTCGATGGCCAACTCCGCGGTGCAGTCCGGTTTGGCGACGGTCTGTTCGAAAGGGTAGAGATTGACCACCACCAGATCGATCGTGGGGATGCCGTGTTTTTGCGCCTGCTCCCGGTGGGTGGCCAGATCGCGCCGCTGCAAAAGTCCCCCATGCACCTTGGGATGCAGGGTCTTCACCCGACCGTCCATCATCTCAGGGAACCCGGTGTAATCGCTCAGCTCGATGACTTTGACCCCGGCATCCCGCAAAGCCTTGGCCGTCCCCCCGGTGGAGATCAGCTCCACCCCGCGTCCCGCCAAAAACCTGGCAAACTCCACCAGACCGGTCTTGTCGGAGACGGAAAGCAGCGCCCGCCGGATTCCTTGGCTCATCCGATCAACCTCACCTGCCGGTCTCCTCGGACAATCCGGCCGATTTCATAGCAGCGCACCGTTTGGCGAACCTTGGCCGCGTCTTTCCGCGCCACCACCACGATCATTCCGATGCCCATGTTGAAGGTCCGGTAAGCCTCCAAGGTATTTAGGCGCCCTTGGGCCACGAGTACGCGGAAAAGCGGCGGCACCGGCCAACTGCCCAAACGAATCTCCGCCGCTGTCCCTTTCGGAAAAATCCGGGGAGGGTTGTCAACCAGCCCACCCCCGGTGATATGGGCGGCACCCTTGATCTTCACCTTGCGGGCAATCTTCTGGAGAGCAGGCCGATAGTTGGGATGCACCGCCAGAAGCAGTTCGCCCAGGGTCTGCGAGGTTCCGGGGAGCTTTTGACTCAGCCGATAACCAGCTTTCTTGAAGAGAATATCCCGGGCCAAGGTGTAGCCATTGGTCTGCAGACCGTTGGAAGGAAGTCCCAGAATCACGTCTCCGGGCCGGACGGTGCGCCCGTCGGTGGCCTTCCCTTTTTCCAAAACGCCCACGATGGATCCAACCAGGTCGTAGTCCTTGCCCTGATAGATACCGGGCATCTGGGCGGTTTCTCCGCCGATCAGGGCGCATCCCGCCTTCCGGCATCCCCGCACCAGCCCGGAAAGAATCTGCCGGAACACCTTTGGATCCAGTTTTCCGGTTCCGATGTAGTCCAAGAAGAAGAGAGGCTCCGCCCCCAAGGCGGCGATGTCATTCACGCAGTGGTTCACCAGGTCCTCGCCGATTGTTCCATGCCGGCCCAACTGGTGAGCCACCTTCAGCTTGGTCCCCACCCCGTCGATACTGGCGACAAGGACGGGATGGCGGTAACCGCGGATCCGTCCGTCGAAACAGCCGCCGAAGGCCCCGATCCCTCCGATCACTCCCGGTCGGCGCGTGGAACGGACCAAAGTTCCCAAACCGGATTTCACCCGGTTGCCCAGGGTGATATCGACCCCGGCTCTGGCGTAGGCGTCCCGTGCCATCCCGACTACAGGAGGAACCGTTGCCGGACTTCCTCTTCCGGGACGAGAGAGGCCGCCTGCTCCCGCCGCCTTTCCAGCACCCCTTTATCATCCTCCGGAGCGAAGGGAACGGGGTAATCCCCGTTAAAGCAGGCCAGGCAGAATTTGGAGGCGGGAAGTTTGCAGGCCCGGACCATTCCATCGACATCCAGATAGCCGAGGGAGTCGGCTCCAAGATATTTGGTGATCTCCTGCGGGGTCATTCGGTTGGCCAAAAGATCCTTGGGGTCGGGAAAATCAATGCCGTAGTGGCAGGAAAACCGGTGCGGAGGACAACTAACGCGGATGTGTACTTCGCGGGCGCCAGCCTCGCGGAGATTCGTCACCCTTGCCCGCGCGGTGGTGCCGCGAACAATGGAATCGTCCACCACCACCACCCGTTTGCCCTGCACCGCGGAGCGGATCAGGTTCAGCTTCACCCGAACATTAAAATCCCGGATCAGCTGGCTGGGCTGGATGAAGGTTCGTCCAATGTAATGGTTTCGGACAAAAGCCTGGTCCAAGGGGATGCCGGACTGCTCGGAATAACCCAAGGCTGCATAAGTTCCGGAATCCGGAACCGGCACGACGATATCAGCCTCGACCGGGTGCATCCTCGCCAGTTCCCGCCCCATCCGGATTCGCGCATGACTCACGTTGCGCCCCCCCAGCTGACTGTCCGGTCGGGCGAAATACACGAACTCAAAAATGCAGAGTGCCTCCCGGGAGGGTTCGTTGTGCGGTTTGAAGGACCGGAGCCCGTCCTCGTCCGCCACCACAACCTCACCCGGTTCCACCTCCCGGACGAACTCGGCCCCAATCAAATCCAGCGCACAGGTCTCGCTGGAGAAAATAATCCCGTCGTCCAATTTGCCGATCACCAGCGGACGAAAACCAAAGGGATCCCGCGCCCCGATCAATTCCTTTTCCCCCATCAAGACCAGGGAGTAGGCCCCATGAACCCGGGAAAGGGCCTGGGCCAAGGCTCCCCCCCCGATCACCGGGTTCGGACGGGAGATCAGATGCAAAATAACTTCGCTGTCCGTGGTGGTCTGAAAGATGGAACCTTGGGCCTCCAGTTCCGCCCGAAGCCGGCCCGCGTTGACCAGATTGCCGTTATGGGCAATGGCGATCTGGCCGCGGCTGGTCTCCACGGTGATGGGTTGGGCGTTCTTGATGGTGCTGGATCCGGTCGTGGAATAGCGGACATGGCCGATCGCCCTTGTGCCCGTGAGATCCCTGAGATCCTGCTCGCTGAACACCTGCCCCACCAAACCCATGCCTCGCCGGATCCGAAAAGAAGAGCCCTCCTGCTTGGCCGAGACAATGCCGGCACTCTCCTGCCCGCGATGTTGGAGGGCATAGAGGCCATAGTAGGTCAGCTCGGCAGCGTTCGGATGCCCGAACACCCCGAAGACCCCGCATTCATGTTTCGGATGGTAGGGAGTCTTCAAGATTCCTTTCTAGGCATGGGGAAATCTTTTGAGAAGCGCCGCCTACGGCCCGAGCACCTTGGGTAGGGAGGTTTCGAAAAAACGCCTCAATTCCGCCACCATCCAGGACTCCTGCGCCGGGCCGCAACTCACCTTGATCTCTTTGCCTCCGGTTTTGCCCAGGCGGGTGAAGCCAACCCCGGCCTCCTTGGCCAAAGTCTCAAAGGCAGAAACCGCCTCGCTATTCAGCTCCACGAGCACCCGCCCTCCTCCCTCTCCAAAAAGGGCCACCTCGGGTCTTTCGCTTCCGGCCGGCAGGGTGATGTCGGCACCTGCGGAGTTTTCTCCAAAGGTCATCTCCGCCAAGGCCCAGAGGATCCCCCCCTCGCCCACGTCATGGACCGCCCGGACTCCGGGCTGGGCCAGGATCTTACGAAGCAACCCATGCAATTTTTTTTCCGAGGCCAAATCCACCGGCGCCAACTTTCCGGCGATCACGCCATGAATCTCCTGCAGGTAGAGGGACGCTCCCAACCCGCCCGCATCTGTCGTGCCGATCAACACCACTTCGCCTCCCCCGGAACTGAAAAAGGCTGGAACCAGGTTCACACCTTCCTCCACTTTTCCGACCACCCCGACCACGGGCGTGGGATGGATCGGGCCCGCGGGCGACTGGTTGTAGAGGCTGACGTTGCCCCCCGTCACCGGCAGATCAAAAGCCCGGCAGGCCTCGGCCATGCCCTCCACGCCTTCCCGTAGTTGCCAAAACAGTTCCGGATCGTGGGGATTTCCGTAGTTCAGGTTGTCCGTCAGCCCGAGCGGAACCGCCCCGGCACAGGCGAGGTTCCGGCAGGCTTCCGCCACCAGGGCTTTGGACCCTTCCCTCGGATCCTGGGCGCACCACCGGCCGTTCCCATCCAGCGTCATCGCCACCCGCACCCAACCCCCGCCCGGTTTTTCCACGCGCAACACCGCCGCATCACTGCCGGGACGGACCACCGTTCGCAGCCCCACCATGTGGTCGTACTGATTCCATACCCACCGCCGCGAACCTGTCGCCGGCGACCGGGCAAGCTTCGTGAGATCCTCCTTCAGGTTCGACTTCGCCGGCAGGATCTTTTTCAGATCCAGTTTCTGCTTTTGGGCCAGCTGGGCGGGAACTTTGGCCTCCCGTTCATACACCGGGGCATCGTCGGCCAACATCCGGGCGGGTAAATCCGCCACCACCTTACCCCCCTCTTTCACCACAACCCGGCCCGTGTCGGTGACCGTCCCGATTTCCGCCGCATCCAATCCCCATCGAGCAAAGATCTCCTGGAGTTCCGCTTCGCGTCCCTTGTGGACAATGATCAACATCCGCTCCTGGGATTCGGAGAGGAGGGTCTCATACGGCGTCATGCCTGTCTCCCGCTGCGGCACCTTGTGGAGTTCGATTTCGATACCCGACCCGCCCCGGCTGGCGGTCTCACAAGTGGAACAGGTCAGGCCGGCGGCCCCCATGTCCTGCACCCCCACCACCAGATCCGGCCGGGCATAAAGCTCCAGGCAGGCCTCAAAAAGAAGTTTCCCCACAAAAGGATCCCCCACCTGCACCGCCGGGCGGTCCGCCTTGCTCTCTTCCGTCAGGTCCCGCGAGGCAAAGGCCGCTCCGGCCAGCCCGTCCCGACCGGTTTTCGCCCCCACGTAAAAGACCGGGTTGCCCACCCCTTTTGCCGCACCCCGCCGGATCTGGTCGTGCCGCAGAATTCCCAGACAAAACACGTTCACCAAGGGATTGCCCTCGTAGGCCGGGTCGAAAACCAGTTCGCCGCCGACCGTCGGCACGCCAACGCAGTTGCCGTAATGGGAAATCCCCGCCACTACCCCATGGATCAAGGAGCGGGTTCGTTTGCCGGCCTCACCCGGAGCATCGGGCCGGCCAAAGCGGAGCGAATCCATGAAGGCCACCGGCCGGGCCCCCATGGTGAAAATGTCGCGCAGGATCCCCCCGACCCCCGTGGCCGCCCCTTGGAAAGGCTCCACCGCACTGGGATGATTGTGGGATTCGATTTTAAAAGCCAAAGCCAGGCCGTCGCCGGCATCCACCACCCCGGCGTTTTCCTCGCCGGCCTTGACCAGGA
>CAZWQT010000036.1:0-12174 GCA_964635945.1 uncultured Akkermansia sp.
TCAGTCTTTTGTTTGCGCGGCATGCCAAATCGATGTTTTTGGCGATGGATCACTTTTTTGATCCCCATCTTCGTCTCAAGAAAAACGGGAAAAAAACCGAATAGGCTTGTCAACCTTTCCACGGGAGGGTTGAACAGGGGTTGCATGGCAGCAGGTCCGATCTCGAAATTCATCGATCGACATTATCGACACTTCAATGCCGCGGTGGTGCGGGATGCGGCCGTCGCGTACGGCAAGTTTATTGATCAGGGCGGAAGGATGATGGTGACGCTGGCCGGGGCGATGAGCACGGCCGAACTGGGCTTGTCCCTGGCGGAGATGATTCGAAAGGGGAAAGTTCACGCGATCAGCTGCACCGGGGCCAACCTGGAAGAGGACGTTTACAACCTGGTTGCCCACGATCATTACCGCCGGGTGCCGGAGTACCGCCACCTGACGGCGAAGGACGAGGAGAAGCTGTTGAAGGAGCATCTGAACCGGGTGACGGACACCTGCATTCCCGAGCACGAGGCGATGCGTCGGATTGAAGGTGTGATCATTGAGCTGTGGAAACGGGACGAGAAGATGGGCGTCCGGAAATTTCCGCATGAGTACTTCTACGAAGCCCTGCGGGAAGGTCTTTACAAAAAATTCTACCAAATTGACCCCAAAGATTCGTGGATGATGGCGGCGGCGGAGAAAAACCTCCCCATGGTCGTCCCCGGATGGGAGGACTCCACGCTGGGAAATATGTTCGCAGCGGCCTGCATCTCCGGGGAGGTTAAGTCGCCGCAGCTGATTAAAAGCGGCGTGGAGTACATGATTTCACTGGCGGACTTTTATACGAGCACGGCCAAGACACCGCTCGGCTTTTTCCAGATCGGCGGCGGGATCGCCGGGGATTTCCCCATCTGCGTGGTGCCCATGCTCCACCAGGATCTGAAGCGGACCGGGGTGCCCCTCTGGGGTTATTTCTGTCAAATCAGCGATTCCACCACCAGCTACGGGTCCTATTCGGGTGCAGTTCCGAATGAGAAAATTACATGGGGCAAGTTGGGAGCGGACACACCGAAGTTTGTGATTGAGTCCGATGCGACGATTGTGGCTCCGTTGCTGTTTGCGTATATCCTGGGACAGTAAGAATTTAAGCGGTGCGCGGGGGAAGACGCACGGCCGAGGGTAGAAGATGGCTGTCTGCGAAGGCGAACTGGGACTGTCTGCCCCATCCAACCGTGAAAATGAGTCAGTTCAGGTTTTGACCCCGGCGCGGATTTCAAAGAGGGAGGAGACGGACTCCCCGGCATGGATGCGGAGAATGGCATCCGCAAGCAGAGGGGCGACACAGAGAACCTTGGTCGGCACCCCGGGAATTTCTGTCTGGGGGGTGGTGTTGGTGGTGATGAGTTCCTTGATGCCGGATTTCTTCAGGCGTTCGATCGCGATGGGGCTGAGGACGGCATGGGGAATTCCGACATAGATGTCTTTGGCGCCCTGACGGCGAAGAATATCCACCGCGGAGGAGATGGTCCCGGCAGTTTCCGTGATGTCGTCCACCAAAAGGATGTTCTTGTCCTTCACGTCCCCGATGACATGAGTGGCCTCGGTCTCGGTGGCATTTAACCGCTTCTTGCTCACGATGGCCAAACCGCACTCCAACATTTGCCCATAGGCAGCGGCCATTTTCATCCCCCCGATGTCCGGGGTCACCGCCACAAGGTTGGGGATTTTTTTCTCCACCAGGTATTTGTAGAACACCGGGGCGGTGAACAGGTGGTCAACGGGAATGTCGAAAAATCCCTGGATCTGCTGGGCATGAAGATCCACCGTGAGGATCCGGTTGACCCCGGCCGCCACGAGAAGGTTGGCCACCAGCTTGGCGGTGATAGGAACCCGCGGTTGATCCTTGCGGTCCTGACGGGCGTAGCCAAAGAAGGGAAGGACGGCGGTGATCCGGAAGGCAGAAGCCCGGCGGGCGGCATCCACCATGATCAGCAGTTCCATCAGGTTCTGATTGGTGGGTGCGCAGGTGGGTTGGATGATGAAAACATCGTTGCCGCGGATGTTGTCCTCGAATTTGACGAAAGTCTCCCCGTCGGGGAACGAGGTCACGGCGGCTTTGCCCAGGGGCAACTTGATCCGGGTGGCGATGCGTTCCGCCAGCTCGCGGTTGGCGTTGCCGGAGAAGATCTGGAGATTGTTTCCGAAGATCGAGGGCACGGGGTTTTATAGGATCCCCGGCAGGGGCGGAAAAGGGGGAACGGACGGGTTATTCGCCAAGAATCTTGATAAGCGCGCGCTTGGGACGTTTCCCGTCGAATTCCCCGTAAAAGATGCGTTCCCAAGGGCCAAAATCGAGCCGACCCCCGGTCACCGCCACCACGACCTCCCGGCCCATGAGGGTCCGCTTCAGGTGGGCGTCCGCATTATCCTCTGCGCCATTGTGCCGGTACTGGGAGTGGGGTTTCTCGGGGGCGAGCTTTTCCAGCCACTTTTCGAAGTCCTCATGCAGGCCGGACTCATCGTCGTTGATGAAGACCGAGGCGGTGATGTGCATGGCGTTGACCAAGCAGAGGCCCTCCCGGATGCCGGATTCGGCAAGGGCAGACGCGACCTGAGGGGTGATGTTGAGCAGGGCCCGGCGGGTGGGAGTCCGGAAAGTGAGTTCCTTACGGAACGACTTCACTTTTTGGACGGAGAGAGGGTGTCGAGGGCCTGAAGGACGGTCTCGGCCTGATCCTTGGTGGAGGCCTTGGCATCCCGCCAAACCAGTTTGCCGTTATGGAAAAGGAAAGCGGAACGCCGGGCGAAGCCGAACATGGGGCCCTCGACGCCAAAGGCCTGGATGGCCTTGCTCTCCGAATCGGCAATCAAGGGGTAGGGAAGTTTTTGCTCAGTCACGAACTTTTTCTGGGAGTCCGGCCTATCAGCACTGATGCCCAGAATTTTGATCCCTCTTTCCTTCAGCTGAGTCTCGGCGTCCCGGAGACTGCAGGCTTGGGCGGTGCAGCCGGGGGTGTTGGCCTTGGGATAAAAGAAGACGAGGAGATACCCCTCGGCACCGTAGGTGGCGAGATCGAGAGGTTTCCCGTCCTGGTCGGGTAGCGTCAGGGAGGGGATCCGATCGCCCAATTTCAGTTCGAGGGGGGCCGACATGGCGATAAAAGACACCCAAGGCAGAAGCAAAGTCGCGACCCAGCGGATCACGGTTTTGACGAAGCCGGCATGGGTTGACCGGATTTCATCTTGGCTTGAAAGGAAGTCAACGCTTTCCGGGCTTCCGGGAGGCTATTGGCCTTGGCGATATTTTCCGCAGCCTTCGCCAGTTCGGGCATGTTGGGTTCGAGCAATTCTGCCAGCTTTTCCGCGCAATTTTTGGCGGAGGTGAGGTTCCCCTGGTTGAGGCAGTTTTCCAGGCGGTCCATCGTTGAGGTTACCGGGCAAATTTTCGCGTAAGCCGGACAGCTCATCTGGGAAAGGGGACAGCCCTTCAGTAAGAGGAAAGCACCGGCAAAACCAACGGCACCGGCCACGATCAACGGCAGCCATTTTTGTTTCGGAGCAGAGGGTTTGGGAGCGGGGGATTTTTTCGGGGATTTAGGCATAGGGAAATCATAAAGCAGTAAGGTTAGCCAGTCAGGCGGAAAAGAGTGCGAACGGGGAAGACGCCAGAGCGGCGACAAGGTGGATTGGGCCCGGACGCGTCGGCGAGGCGTCCCTACCAAAGCTCCAAAATGGAGCTCTACTCGTCCTTGGGTTTTTCCGAAACGGCGAGGCGATATTTATGATAAGCCTCGAAAGTCCAAGGATAGAGCTTTTCGGCGATCTGGCGCATGGCGGCCCCGAGCTCCCGGATCTCCTGTTGCGCGTGGTCATCCTCGCGCAGTTGGAGGAAGTGGATCAGGTTATGCAGGTCGCAGTTTACGTAGACCTCGGTAAAGATGCTGACCGGTAAGACCATCCGGGCGAGTTCCTTGGCCACGCCCTGCTTGAGCAGATTCTGGTAGGTGGCGTAGGCGGCATCGTGGCAGGCCTTCACCTCCTTGGTCAGGGCGGCATGGTCGAGGGAACTGGAGACTTGGCTGCCCTGCTTGTTCTTAGCATCGGCGGCCCGCCATTTTGTGGGGAGGTAGAATTCGTCCACCAACTCCGAGTAGCGACCGCTCCATTCGTTCAGGCGAAAGGTCCGGTGCCGGACAAATTGCCGCATGATAAAGATGGGCATCTTGATGTTGAACGTGATGGAGCACTGCTCGAACGGGCTCGTGTGCCGGTGTTTATAGAGATAGAGAAGAAGCTTCTTGTCCTGATCCTCCCCCTTGCTGGGGCTTTTGTAGGAGATCCGGGCGGCCTCCACGATCCGCAGATCGGTGCCGAGGTGATCAATGTAACGGACATAGCCCTGACCTAGAATGGGGATGGTGTGACCTTTTTCCATGAAGAGAACATCGAACCCCGCGGGCCGGCGGCTGCCGAGAGGAAAAGAGGCCAGCTTCGATTAAGTTGTGAAAAGTTTGAGCTGCTCCTGAAGGCGGCCGATTTTCTCCCCAGCCTCCTGTTCGATCCGGCGCCACTCCTCCACTTTTTCGGGCGGGGCCTTGGCGGTCATGTTGGGGTCAGCCAATTTGGCGGCCTCCCGGCTGCGGGAGGTTTCGGCGGCGGCGATCTCCTTCTCGAGCCGCGCCTTTTCCTTGGCCGGGTCGAGGAGGCCTTCCAGGGGAAGATAAAGGTCTCCCCACGGAGTGGGGATCATCGGGGCCTTGGGCGGTTGGGCGACCGTCTCCACCGAACCGGATTGGAGAAGTTTGGCCAAGGTGCGCAGATCCTCGGGATTAGGGGCCGTCTTGGCGACCAGCAGGTACTTCAGTTTGGAGGAGCCGGATAGGCCGAACTCCCCACGGAGACGGCGTCCGGCCTCGGCGGTTGCGTAACTGGCCTCGGCCTTTTTGGCGTTGGCAGCGTCCCAAAAGATTTGCCCGGACTTTGGCCAACCGGAAAATTGGATGCTTTCTTTGCCCAGACCCAGGGTGAGCCAGAGCTCCTCCGTGATAAAAGGCATGAAGGGATGGAGGTGGCGGAGGATCCGGGAAAGGACGAAATCGGCCGTGGCGAGGGTGCCGGATCGGGTGGGGGAGGCGGTATCGGCAAAATCCGTTTTCGCGGTCTCGATGAAGCGGGCACAAAACTCGTCCCAAACAAATCCGTAGAGAGCCTGGGCAATCTGGCTGAACTCGTAGGCCGCATACATTTTCTCCAGCCCTTTTTCGAGGGCGTCCAGCTTGGCCAAAAGATGGTCGCTAAACGGGGTACGCGGATGTCTGGAGGGATCGGCGGTAGGCTCGCAGGGCCCCTGCTGCTGGCGGAAGCGGCAGGCGTTCCAGAGCTTGTTGGCGAAGTTGCGACCCTCCTCAATCTGTTTCTCATCATACCGGATATCGACGCCCTGCGGGGCGATGCGGAGAAGACCAAAGCGGAGGCCATCGGCCCCGTACTTGGTGATAAGATCGAGCGGATCGGGTGAGTTGCCGAGGGATTTGGAAAGTTTTCGGCCTTTGGCGTCCCGGATGAGTCCGGTGAAGTAGACGTTGTGAAAGGGGAGTTCGCCCATGTACTCAAACCCGGCCATGATCATCCGGGCGACCCAGAAAAAGATAATGTCGGGTCCGGTGACGAGATCGGTGGTGGGGTAAAACTTTTTCAACTCCGCCGTTTTTTCCGGCCAACCCATCGTGGCAAACGGCCACAACCAGGAGGAAAACCAGGTGTCGAGGACGTCCGGATCCTGGATCCAGCCGGATCCCGGCGATTCCACCTGGCAGCGGGTTTCCTCCCCGCGGTACCAGACGGGGATGCGGTGGCCCCACCAGAGTTGGCGGCTGATACACCAGTCCTGGAGATTCTCCATCCAGTGGTCGTACACCTTGGTCCAGCGGTCCGGGAAAAACCGCATTTGGCCGGAAGCCACCACGTCCCGGGATTTCGCGGCACTAGGGTATTTCAGAAACCACTGCTCGGAGAGACGGGGTTCCACCGGAACATCGGCACGCTCGCTAAAGCCGACCTGGTTGGTGTAGGGCTCCTCCTTTTTCAACCGCCCGAGTTCGCGCAACTGGTCGGCGGCGGTGGCCCGAGCCTTGATGCGATCCAGGCCGGTCAGCTGTTTTCCGGCAGCCTCGTTCATATGGCCGGACTCGTCGATGACCTCGATGGCGGGAAGTTGGTGTCGTTGCCCGATGGCAAAGTCGGCCGGGTCGTGGGCAGGGGTGACTTTGAGGACGCCGGTCCCGAACTCCATCTCCACGTGGTCGTCCCCCACGATGGGGATCCGGCGCTGGGATTCCGGCTGTTCGGGGGGTAGCGGGCGGATGGCAAATTTGCCGATAAGGGGGGCGTAGCGGGGGTCCTTCGGGTTAACGGCCAAGGCGGTATCGCCCGGAATCGTCTCCGGGCGGGTGGTGGCGATCGTGAGGAATCGGCCCTTCTCGCCTTCCACGGCCACTTGGAAGTGGTAAAGGTGTCCCCGCTGTTCCTTCATGATGACCTCCTCGTCGGACAGGGCGGTGCGGGAGACGGGACACCAGTTGACCATCCGGCGTCCGCGGTAGATCAGGCCCTTTTTGTGGAGGTCCACGAAGACCTGCTGGACGCACGCGGAATAGGCCGGATCCATGGTGAAGCGTTCCCGGGACCAGTCGCAGGAGGCACCGAGTTTCTTGAGCTGCTGGATGATGATGCCGCCGTGTTTCTCTTTCCATTGCCAGACCTGTTTGAGAAATTCGTCCCGGCCGAGGTCGTCCCGGTGTTTGATCTTGCCCTCTTTCTTGAGAGTGCGTTCCACCACGGTCTGGGTGGCGATGCCGGCGTGATCCGTTCCGGGAAGCCAGAGAACTTCCCGGCCCATCAGACGGGCGCGCCGGGCGAGAATATCCTGAAGGGTGTTATTGAGGACGTGGCCAAGGGTGAGGATTCCCGTGACGTTGGGAGGCGGGATGACGATGGAGAAGGGGGGTTTGGTTGAGGCGGGATTGGCGTGGTAATCCCCCCGTTCCGTCCATTGGCGGTAAAGGCGGTCTTCGACCTTGGAAGGATCGTAGGCGGGGGCAAGTTCGGGCATGAGGGCGACTAGCTTGCCTTCGGAGGAGGCGGGGGAAAAGCCCGAGGAGTCTTAATCGCCCGCGTCGCCGCCGCCCCCCCCGGCCCCGGCGGCGGCCGGAGCGGCTTGGCCTGCGGGGACGAACTGCCACCAAGCGGTTTCATTGATGGCGTAGATGGGCTTGTAATGCTGAATTTTATCGGCGGTCCAGACGCTCTTGATCTGGTTATCGAGAATGAAACACTGGCCGGCTGTAATGACTCCCAAGATGCAATGGCCGACGCCGAGATTGAGGTCCTTGACCACCAGGATCCGCAACTCCTCCTGGGTAAAGCCCAGCTTCTGGAGGGCGTAGTATTTAGCGATGGCATGATCCTCGCAGTCCCCACTGACGCGCCCCGGCACAATATAATCAGGGGACTGGGTGAACTGGACCGGGGTGTTCCAAAGATCCGGGACGCCCCAATTTTTTTGGTCGGGCACATAGCGCATGGAGTTGAAGGTTTCGTTAACTTTTTTGATCATGTCCAACTTGTCGGCGGATTGGTTTTTTTGAACGAACTCCTCCCAACCGCCGGCGTACGGAGCGTTGATATCGGCTTTTTTGGATAGCTCCTCCTGGACTTCGGATAAAATGCCGGTCCACTTTGGAAATTTCTGAATCGGTTGTTGCTGGACCACCTGATACGCACCGTCCCAGGCCCAAGCACCGGAGAGGCCGAAGGCCAGCCCAAGGGCCGAGAAAAGTCGGGACGAGATCATTTCATGGCAACTTACACCAAAAGATTGCCGAGGAAAACCTTGAGCGCGCTAACAAATCGAGAAATCCTTGTCCTTCAACCGGAAAGGTAAACCACCATGGCCGATACCAACACTCCCGCCCCGCAAGACCCCTCCAAGCTCAAGATCAACGCCCCCAAGATTGATCAGGCTCCGGTCAAACGTCCTTGGAACCTGACCACGATTTTGGCGGTTGTCTTTTTGGGGGTCTTCACGGTCGGGGGAGTGCTGGGAATCCTGAAGTTTGTGGATTCGGAAAAGAAACGGACTTTGCGGGATTGGCAAACCCAAATGGGGTTGGTGGCCGAGACGCGCGGGGCGGCCGTGGAGACTTGGCTGGGCTCCCAGTTTGATGTTCTGCGTGCGATCGCGGCCAACGAGTCCCAAAAAATCTATATCGACACCCTCCTCAACGAGGCGGCGGCGGCCGACCAGAGGGAAGGGGCGGAGAATTTTCTGCGCAACTACCTCAAGAAGATGGCTGAGGCCAATGGCTTTGTGACGCCGCCCCCGGCGCTGGAAATCAACGCCAATGTCGTGCGTGAAGGGATTGCCGGCATCGCGGTGGTGGCGCCGAGCGGTCAAATTCTTGTGGCCAGTGAGTTTCTGCCTGCCCTCAAAGAGGACGGTTTTATCGATGTCCTTAAGGAGAACGCGGCCAGGCAGCGCGGGCTTTGGAATATGCGGCTGGATGGGGAAGGTCAGCCCAGCCTTGGATTCATGGTGCCGATCTACCCGGTGGACGCTTCGGATAACGCCAAGCCGATCGCCTACGTGGTGGGATTGAAGCAGGTGGCCAAGGAGCTCTTTCCCCTGATGGCCCAGCCCGGGGAAACCCTGAAGAGCGGAGAGAACTACCTCGTGCAGGAGAAGCCCGGCACTTCAGGTAACACCGTCCAGTTCCTGACGCCGCGGCGCGAACCGCTGCCGAACGGGACCAAGCCGATGACGAACGACTCGCCGAATGATTCCGAGAACTCCGCTGCCGCCTTTGCCCTTAAACAGCCCGGCGGTTTTTCCATTCGGCCCAGCTACGCCAATGTCCCCAGCCTGGTCCTGGGTCGGAAGATTGCTGGCACTCCCTGGGTGGTCGTACGGACAGCCTCTGAGGAGGAAGCGCTCGGACCTGCCAAGAAGCGGCAGAATATGATGCTCATTGGGTTTACCCTGGTGCTGGGACTGGCCTCCGTCTCAATGGGGGTGGCCTGGAAGCACGGGGCGGAGATCCGCGCCTCGGCCGAGGCCCAGCGCCTGAAGATCGCCGCGGAGCGATTCACCGGTTTCTCCAAGTTCCTGCGGGTCATCACCGACAACCAGCCCACGGCGATCGCGGCGGTGGATGGGGGCGGTAAGTACAGCTTTGCCAACCGCACCCTGGCCGAAGCGGCAGGAATCACTCCTGAGGAAGTGGCTGGAAAGACCATGCCCGCGGTAATTGGGCCGGTCCGGGCGGCGGCCTACCAGAAGATCAACAAGCAGGTGATCGACGACCTTTATCCCGGGTGGCCGGCGGATCGGACCGAAGGCAAGTGGCAGCCGCAGAAGGGGCGATTTGAGTTCGAGGAGGGCGGCAAGAAGAAGTACACCAAGACCGATCACATCCCGCTGCGGGCGGACCGGGACCATCCTCCGGGCGTGTTGCTCATTGAGCAGGACATCACGGAGTTCATTGTGGAGCGGGAAAAGAGGGAGAAGATGTTCCGCGGATTGATCGATGCTTTTGTGGGGGAGGTGGACAGCCGGCAGGCCCAGGCAGCGCGGACCAACGCCAAGTTGATCGGCCGGATCGCCCGGGGAGCGGCAGAGGAGATGGGTTTATCCCTGATCGACGTCGAAACCGCGGAACTGGCCGGCGAACTCATGAATCTTGGAACCATGGCTGTGCCGAATGAGGTGGTCAGCAAAGGAGGATCCCGCAATGAGGATGAAAAACGCCGGATGCGTGAAGCCATCCTCCGAAGTGCGGATCTGGTTGCCAACCTTGAGTTTCAGGGGCCGGTCGCGGAGACGATCCGGCAGTCCCAGGAGCGTGCGGATGGCAGCGGTTTTCCGAACCGCCTGGCCGGGGATGCGATTCTGCCTTCTGCCAAGGTGGTGGCGGTGGCCAAGAGGCTGGTGGATCTGATCCAAGGCCAGGAGGGGGAGGCCCAGTCGTTGGATCAGGCGTTGCGGACGGTGATGAGTGAGGCCGGAGCTTCCCTGGATCGTGGCGCCGTAGCGGCGATGGTCGATTTCCTCGATAATCGCAACGGGCGGGCGAAGGTTGGGTTGGCTTAATTCAAGGCTACAGACCGCAGCCTGATCGGTAGTTGGTTGGTCTTTTAGAGGTTAGTGATGGAGGGAGTTTGGAAGCTTTGAAGGATTGAGTGGGAATCGCGCTAAGGAAATCTCAATCGGGAATCAGGCTCTGGTCGACCGTGTCGTCGAAGCGCAGGTTGAGAAGTTTCCAATCGGCCCCCACGGGCATGTAGTAGACGAACTGCCAACGGAGCGGCTTTTTGGTGTGGAAGCTGATGTAGGTGAGATAAATCACCCGGGTGCCGACGGGACGCTGGTCATACAGTTCCACTCCCTGCAGAGGGCCAAAGACCTCCAGTCCCTTCCGGATGTTTTCCACAAATTCCGGCACGGCGGCGGGATCGGAGAGGGATGGATTGTTGGCCACCAGGGTGCGGAAGCTCTCGTCGATTTTTCCGGCCTGGATCCCGTTAAAAAACAGGTCCAACTGTTTTTGGACGGCCGCGGGAGGCGGCTTGGCGCTGGGGTTGCGAGGCAGGAGTTGAGGAAGCAGGGTATTCACCCGCGGGAGATTGTTCGTGGCCTTTTCCTTCTCTTTGTCTTTGGCGGCAGCAACCGAGACCACTGTAAGCATCAGGAAAAGGGTGAGGAGATGGTTCATAGGAGGAGTTTGCGGATCCCTTCGGCACCATCTTGCAGGATCGGGTCGCCGTGGGCAAAAAAGATTCTTCGGACCGGAAGATCCAGTAATCGGCGGAGGCTAGTCTTCAGCTTAGCAGGATCGGTACAGTACTTGTCCGGCAGCAGCATCAGGCCGTGCGGGGCCAGGTTGATCAGGGCATCACCCACCACCAAGGTGCCGGTGGGAGAGTGAAAGTAGGCGGTTTCGCCTTCGCCGGCACCGGCCAAGGGTATGGAGTTAAATTCAGTTAGCGAGGCGGTCATTTTCCCTTTTGCTTTTGAGAGTAGCCCATCGCAGGACCGGTCATGGTTCCCGTTGGTCCGGACGATCCAGAGGGGGGCTGACGGCAAGGGGCTATCCTTCGGCCAATCGATCGGATCGAAGAGGACAGTCCCTTTGTCGAAGAGGAAGCAGGTCGACCAAAGCTCGGCTTTGCAGGCTGGATCATAAGCGTGCCAGGTGAAGAACCCATCGCCATGGGGCGTGAGCGGACCCGGGGAGAGGCTCAAGGAACTACTTCTTCAGCGTGGCGGCGTACTGGGCGGCAGAGAGAAGATGGTCGGTCGAGGGAGAAGCAGGCTTGATGCGGAAAAGCCAGCCGTTGGCGTAGGGCTCCCGGTTAATCAAACCGGGATCGGCCGAAAGGGTGGCGTTGGCCTCGGTGACCTCGCCGCCCACGGGGGCATAAATATCGGAAGCCGCCTTGACGCTTTCGACCGTGGCGATGACATCGCCGGCATTGACCTTCTTCCCGGGCTTGGGGAGGTCGACAAACACCACGTCGTTCAACTCGTTCTGGGCGTGGTCGGTAATCCCGACGGTGGCACAGTCCTTTTCCATCCGAATCCATTCATGACTCTTGGCGTAGCGGAGATCGTCGGGAGTGTTCATCGGTTTTGCAGGAATTTTCTTTTGGAAACCTTGGCAGGCACGCGCCGCCCGCGCACCTCAAATTCCACCGGTTGTCCCAAGGCCGGGGCCGGCGAGGACACCAGGGCAAGAGCGATCCCGTAGCCGAGGGTGGGGGAGGGCAGGCCGCTGGTGATTTCCCCGATTTGTTTGCCGGCGTGGAAAACCGGATACCCATGCCGTGGCGGGGCTTGGCCCGGTTCCGTGATCAAACCGAGCGTCACGCGCGGTGTGCCCTCCTTCTTTTGCTTTTCCAGGATGGCCCGACCGGGAAACGACCGGGGACGATTCACATCCACAAAAAATCCCATCCCGGCCTCCACGGGAGTGATCTCGTAAGACAAATCCTGGCCGTTTAGCGGCAGACCGGCCTCTAGGCGGAGGCTGTCACGGGAACCCAATCCGCAAGGCAGAAGGCCATCCGCTCTGCCTGCTTCCAGTAGGCGGTTCCAGATTTTGGGACCGGTTTTCAGATCGGTGAAAATCTCAAACCCGT
>CAZWQT010000037.1:0-12156 GCA_964635945.1 uncultured Akkermansia sp.
GCATCGTCCACTCGATGGTCGAGTTTGTGGACGGCTCGGTGCTGGCCCAGCTCAGTGTCACCGATATGTGTTTTCCCATTCAGTACGCCATCACCTACCCGGAGCGGCGTCCCAGCGGGTTGCCTCCCCTGGATCTCCCTAAATTGGGATCGCTCACCTTCGAAAAGCCCGACGAAAAAAGATTTCCGGCCCTGCGGCTGGCCCGGGAGGCCGGGGAGGCGGGCGGGACGCTTCCCGGGGTGTTCAATGCGGCCAATGAGGTGGCCGTGGAAGCTTTTCTCGACGAAAAAATTCCATTCCCGAGGATCTGGGAGCTCGTGGAAAGTGTCATGACCACCCATCAAAACATTCCGGAACCCGATCTGCCGGCCATTATTGCGGCCGACGGCTGGGCCCGGGCTGAGGCCCGCAGAAGACTGGGGGCAGCCAAGTGATGACCGTCCTACCCGGTCCTTGGGGAGAAGTGCTGAGCATCGCCGGGACGGTGGTGGTGGCCCTGGTTCTCTTTGGGTTGACCGTGGCTGCCCATGAGTTCGGCCATTTTTGGGCTGCCCGCAAGATGGGCTTGGTGGTGGAGAGGTTTGCGATCGGGTTTGGGCCGAAGATCTACGGGAAGGTGGTCGACGGAGTGGAGTGGCAGGTCAATCTCCTGCCCCTGGGAGGCTTTGTGCAACTACCGCAGATGAGTCCGGCGGAAGGACTGGAGGGCAAGGCAGCGGAAGATCACAAGGATCTGCCTCCGGCCAGTCCCAGCGCCAAAATCATCACCGCGTTGGCCGGTCCGCTGGCCAGCCTCGCTTTGGGGGTGGTTTGTGCGGCCGGGGTCTGGATTCTCGGCGTGCCGACGAACATGACGTACCGGACCACCACCATCGGGTGGGTGGAGCCCAACTCGCCGGCGGCCCAGGCGGGCATTCTTCCCGGCGACAAGATCCTGGCGATCGATGGCCAACGACCGGAACGTTGGGCCGGTCGCCCGGGGGCCGTGGTGGAAAGCATTCTGCTCGGAATCGAGCATGAGATTTTGCTCGAGCTCGATCGGGATGGGCGGGAGATCGTCACGGCCAGAATTCGCCCAGAGGCGGATCCGAAACTGGAGGGCCTGCGCCGTTTGGGTTTTGAGATGTATCCGGCCCAGCCGGCCTTGGTGGATCAGGTCATTCAAGGTGGACCCGCGGCCCGGGCTGGAATTCAGCCCGGGGAAAAACTGGTCACTTTGGATGGTCAAACCATCTGGAATCCCGCGGCGGTGAAAGCCGCCGTGGAGGCTGGCCGGGAGCAACTTGAGCTCGGAGTCGAGGACGCCCAAGGCAAAATCCGTCTGGTTACCTTACGACCGGAGGAGGCGATCAACCGCAAGGATCGGATGATCGGAGTGGTCTGGAAGCCCAGCGATATCCGGATCACCCGGCCCACACCGCAAGAGCAGGTGGGATCCGCCGCCGGGCTGGTGTTCCGCACCCTGCGGGCCTTGGTGGCCCCGGCCTCCAGTGTGGGGCTGCAGCATCTCAGCGGACCGCTGGGGATTTTTGAAAGGCTGGTTTCGCTTTTGCAGACCGACCCCCGGCTGGTGCTCTATTTCAGCGTGATCCTGAATGTGAACTTGGCGGTGCTGAACCTGCTGCCGATTCCGGTGCTCGACGGTGGACATATTCTCTTCTCCTTGATCGAGGCCGTGCGGCGGCGGCAGTTGCGGGCCAAAACGGTGGAACGTATCCAGACTGCTTTCGTGATTCTGCTGGCCGGTTTCTTCCTCTTGGTCACCTACCACGATTCCCTTAGAATCAAACGTCGTATGGACAAGCCCGCCGAATCCACGGAGATGCCGGTGTTTCGACCGGTCCCGGAGAAAAAATGACCGGATACTGCACCAGTCCTTATCGCTACACCCGTCGCCCCACCCGGGAGGTGAAAGTGGGCAAGGTGGGCATCGGGGGGCCGAACCCGATTGTCGTCCAGAGCATGATCACCTGCGACACGATGGATACGGCCGCTTCGGTGAAGCAGACGCTGGATCTCGTGAAGGTAGGCTGCCAACTCGTCCGAATCACCGCGCCGACGGTCAAGGACGCCGCCAACCTCCAGAATATCAAGAAGGAGCTCCTCGCCGCCGGGTGTGATGTCCCCATCGTGGCGGACATCCATTTCAAGCCGGATGCCGCGATGGAGGCCGCCCAGTGGGTCGATAAAATCCGCATCAACCCCGGAAATTTTGCGGACAAAAAGAAGTTCGCCATCCGCGAATACACCGACGACCAGTACGGCGAGGAGTTGGCCCGGATTGAGGAGACCTTCACTCCCCTGGTGAAGCTCCTCCAGGAGCGCAATCTCGCCCTGCGGATCGGCACCAATCACGGCTCGCTCTCCGATCGGATCATGAACCGTTACGGGGACACCCCTCACGGGATGGTGGAAAGCGCCCTGGAATTCGCCCGGATCGCCCGGAAGCTGAACTTCCACAACTTCGTCTTTTCCATGAAGTCCTCAAATCCAAAGGTGATGATCGAGGCCTATCGCCTGCTCGTCGCCTCACTCGACAAGGAGGGGCCGGACTGGAACTACCCATTGCACTTGGGGGTAACCGAGGCAGGGGACGGGGAAGATGGCCGGATCAAGAGCGCTATCGGCATCGGATCCCTGTTGCTCGACGGTTTGGGGGACACCATCCGTGTGAGTTTGACGGAGGATAGCATTCACGAGATTCCGGTCGGCCGCGCCCTCGTGAAATATCTGGAGGAGCGGGCTCAGGGCAGTTTCGACGCCAACGCTAAGCTTGCCTACGACCCTTTCAGCTTCGCCAAGCGCGCCAGCCAAAAGATGGTCGTCAATGGCGTGGCCGTCGGGGGTGAGGAACCGCCCAGGGTGTTTGTCACCGCCAAGGTGGAGGAAGCGCTTCGGCCCCGTTTTGCCCAACTGGGGGACCTGGTTCCGGAATTCGTCCATGAAAAGACGCCGATCATCGAAGTGGATCCCCGCAACGATGCAGAAATCAAGGCGGTCGAGGCCAAGAAGGAGCCCGTGTTGGTGGCACTGAAGGATGGTTTGGATATGAACCCGGTTTCCGCCACCCGCCTGCTGGCCGCTAAAATTCCCGCCCGGCATCCCATCGTTCTCAAGGACACGCTAAAGCCAGCCGAATCAGAAGGGGGTCTTTCCGGACTCATCCGGGCGGCGGTCCACATCGGGGCTCTGCTCTGTGACGGGATCGGGGATGCCATCCTCGTCCGCGGCGAGCCGGCCCCCGGCGCCTGCCTGCGGCTGGGATTTAATATTCTTCAAGCCGCGGGGAGCCGGATCTTCAAGACCGACTACGTGGCCTGTCCGTCCTGTGGACGGACCCTCTTTGATCTCCAGAGCACCACTGCCCGGATCAAGGCGGCAACGCAGCATCTCAAGGGTGTGAAAATTGCCGTCATGGGTTGCATCGTGAACGGGCCGGGAGAAATGGCCGATGCGGATTTTGGTTATGTGGGCGGGGCCCCCGGAAAGATCAATCTCTACGTCGGAAAGACTCCGGTGAAGTTCAACATTCCCGAGGCCGAGGCTGTCGATCGGCTTAAGGATCTCATCCGGGAGCATGGCAAGTGGGTGGACGCACCGGCCACACCAGTCGCGGTTTAAACTTCTTTTCTCAAGCCCCTATGGCCTGCCTTCATCTCGATGGGGTGGAAGGATGAGGATTGGGAAATACCTAAACTTAATCCTGCCCCTTCATCCAGCCCGGAGGATGATGGCTCAAAAATTAGTGAAGAAGCTTAAGTAAAGCGGCGTGGGATTTCGGCCGGCGGTGAGACAGATCGTCGAGGAGGGAACGAGCCGAACGCCGTGGATCATCCGCGCCCAGTTGCTGCAGCACCGCCCGCTCAAACCTTTCCACCAGCTTCCGATGGGGCTCTTTGGATTCGAGCCAGTCCAAAGCGAGTCGGAGAAGACGGTGGAGATTTTCGAGATTCGCCTCGGGCTCGGAGGACTGTTCGATGGTCTGCGCAAAATAGGTTGCAGTCAGGATCCGGGCGTACGATTGCCGGAGCCCGGACCGGGAGCGAAGTAACCGGGCCTCCCGCAGGTGGTGAAGGCTGGTTCGGCGGGAGGGTTCCCATCCGATCTCGCACTCATGGAACAGGTCCAGATGACCCCGCATGGGACTTCCGGGCTTCGCCGCCCCTTTGGCCAGAGTTCGGACCACTCCATGGTTACGGGTAAGCCAGACAGCCAAGAGGCTGGTTTCCCCCTGGCGCCGGAGATGGAACAGAATCCCTTCATCCTGAAGTGGTTGGCTCAAGTCTTGAGCCTAGCAGAGAAGGCAAACCGGGAAGATAAGAGGGATGACTCAGGGTGGGGGAATGTGTAGAAAGCGGAATGGCGACGGCACGCGAAACCACGGTCGAAACAGAAGCCAGTCTGACCGGGATCTCCCTGCACAGCGGGGCCAAGGTCCGGCTCACCGTGAAGCCGGCCGGGGCCGGCACGGGGTACCAGTTCCGGCGGATGGATTTGGCCGATCAGCCGGTGATTCCCGCTTTCCTTGAAAAGGTCAAGCAAGTGGAGCGTGCCACCACGTTGGCCGAGGGCAGTGTCAAAGTCAGCACCGTCGAGCACCTGCTTTCCGCCCTCCGCGGTCTGGACATCGATAACGCCCTGATCGAGCTGGACGCCAACGAGCCGCCCATCGGCGATGGCAGTGCCGCGCCGTTTTTGGAATTGTTGCACAAGGCAGGTCGCAAGGAATTGGACGCACCCCGGGCCACCTTCGAGATTCGGGAGCCCGTTTGGGTCACCGCACCGGACGGCGGATATTTGGCTGCTTTGCCGCACGACGGTTTCAAAGTCTCCTGCACCAACGCCAACCACACCGTCCACCACACTCAATTTCTTTCCATTGAGGTAAACGAAAAGAATTATGCCCAGGACATTGGGCGGGCCCGGACCTTTGTTTTCTACGAGGAAGTGGAACCGTTGCTGAATAAGGGGCTGATCAAGGGTGGGAGCCTGGAGAATGCGGTGGTCATCCGGGGCGAGTCCGTCATGAGCAAGGAGCCGATGCGTTACCCGGACGAGTTCGTGCGTCACAAGATTCTCGATATTATCGGTGATCTGGCTTTGTTTCCCGTGCGGATCCGGGGCCACATCCTCGCCGCCAAGCCCAGTCACGGCTTAAACCTCCAATTTGCCAAGGCCCTGCTCAAGGCATGGCGGGCCTATCAGTCGGCGCTGATGCCGGTGGAAAATATCCCGGTGGGGGAGAGGGCGCTGGATACGAATGATGTAATGAAAATTCTTCCCCACCGCTATCCCTTCCTGATGGTGGACCGGGTGTTGCGTTTTGAAGGGGACAACAAGGCGGTCGGTCTCAAAACCGTCACCATCAACGAACCTTTTTTTCAGGGGCATTTTCCGGGCCATCCCATCATGCCCGGTGTGCTGCAGATTGAAGCGATGGCACAGGTCTCCAGCATTCTGCTCCTTCGCAACACGGAGAACGCCGGCAAACTTGGCTACTTCATGAGCGTGGATAAAGCCAAGTTCCGCAAACCGGTGGTTCCGGGCGACACCTTGATGATCCAGGTGGAGCTGACCAAATCCCGGGGTAAAATCGGCAAGGCGTCCGGCCAGTGTCTGGTCAACGGGGAAGTGGTTTCGGAAGCGGAACTGATGTTTGCGGTCATCGATCGCTAAAGAAAACGGTATGGCGGTTCATCCGACGGCGGTGGTGCATCCCCAGGCCAAGGTGCCTGTCTCGGTCGCGGTGGGGCCCTATTGCGTGATCGGGGCCGGGGTGGAAATGGGCGAGGATTGTGTTCTCCAGCACCACGTGAATTTGGAGGGCCCAAGCCGTTTTGGAAAAAGAAACAACTTCCATCCCTTTTGTTCGATCGGCGGCCGAACCCAGGATTTGAAATATAAAGGCGAGCCTACTTACCTCGAGGTAGGGGACGAAAATAACTTTCGGGAGTTCGTGACCGTCAACCGGGGCACCAGCCCCGAGGAAAAGACGGTCATCGGCAGTCGGAACCATTTTCTGGCCTACGCCCACATCGCCCACAACTGCATCGTCGGTAACGACTGCATTTTTTCCAACAACGGCACCCTGGCGGGACACGTCACCGTGGGGGATTTTGCAGTGATTGGCGGCCTTTCGGCGGTGCACCAGTTTTGCCGGATCGGCCGGCATGCCATGCTGGGCGGTTGCACCAAGGTGGTGCAGGACGTTCCTCCCTACATGATCGCCGACGGTAATCCGGCCACGGTGCGGGCGGTCAATCTGACCGGCCTGCAGCGAAAAGGTTTTTCCGAGGAGGCCATCCGGGGGCTGAAGGAGGCGTTGAAGGTTCTGTTGAATCCCAAATACAACCTCTCCCAAGCCCGGGAATATCTCATCGAGAAGGGACCGAAGACCCCCGAGGTGGCGGAGTTAGTTGAGTTTCTTAAAACGTCGGAGCGCGGCGTGGTGCTGAGATAGGCTTTACGCGGCAGACTTTTGTCAGCCGCTCACTTCACATTCACAATCTCAATCTTGTCCGGATCCGCATTGCCCGCGCCGACCAGAACGGCTCCGGCAAGGTGGGGGACATTGCCGATCTTGGGAATGGGCGGAACACCCGGGCCGGGATTGAGGCGAAGTTTCTCAAACCGGTCGATGGCCATGGCGTCGAGGGCGACGGGATCCTTGGAGGCCAGAAGGATGCCCGGAGTCGTGGCAAAATTGGCATCGAAGGTCCGGTTGCCAGCGTACTTGATGACGAGGCCGTCGGAAATATGCAGGACGGTCTTGGGTTTCAAGGGATCGCTGATGAGGATTTCACCGATGGTGGTGTCCTGGTCCGCGTTTGGTTTCATGAGGCGGCGGGTGTTATCGATGCTTCCCAAGGCAAGGGAAGCGCAGCACCCGTAAATACCCAGTGACGTGTCGCTGGTCATCGTGCCCAGATTCACAACCTTCACGTCCTTGCGGGTGACCAAAGTGGTGTAGTAGGACCAGTAAGGAGTGCGGTCGGCGCTGCCCCCGGGTCGCGAGGTGGGCAGGCCATCCATGAGGGCGGCCTGGAACTTGAGGTCGCCGTAAATCAACTCTCCCATCGTGGGGTTAAAGTAGGGGGCGGTGTCGGGATCCCAGCCCAATCCCGGAATGTCCGAGGTGGGGCCGGCGATCACGGCCCGGGTCTGGATCTTTCCGCGATCGGTGCTGACGGAAAAACCGGAACGCGAGAGTTCTCTTTCTGTTTTGTCCCACACGATGATCTGATCCGGTTTCACCCCGGCGTCGATCAGGCTGGCCGTGACCGCATCCACCACTTCTTTGCTTGTGCTGGTCCGGGCATCCCCCAAGGCGGCAATTTTCACGGCCACGGTGTCGTCCGGGGTGATGCCCAGCTCTTTCCAGGCCTCAGCTGGCTTGTCCTTTCCGGTAAGAGTGGTCAGGAGCGAAGCAACCGCGTTTTTCACCGCCTCCGGCTTGGGATCGTAGTTGCTGAGAAGGTTGGGGTTCTCCAGGTAGGCGACGCGGGATTTTGAGGCTGAGTCTTGGGCCAGCAGGGAGGAGGTAAAAATGAGGAGATAGGAGATTGCAGATAGCAGAAAGGGAAAGAGGGCGGCGGAAGGCGGGCAGAGACCGAGGGGGAGTTTCACGAAGTTATTAAGATGGGGGAAAGAGGCCCGGTGGGCAACTGAGGGGAAACGGGTTGTCACCCCAGCAAGGGGTTGGAAAACAGAGGGATGGGCTTCTCCGCTGATACCATCGAAAGGGTCCGACGGGCCAGTGACCTCGTTGAAGTGGCCGGCTCCTACGTCCAACTCCGGCGGGTAGGGGTCAATTTCCGTGGTTTGAGCCCCTTTAAGAAGGAGAAGACGCCCTCCTTTTACGTCCATCCCGACAAGCAGTTCTTCAAGTGCTTCAGCTCGGGCACCGGGGGCGATGTGTTTCGTTTCGTCATGATGATGGAGGGGCTCGACTTTCCCGCCGCGGTCCGGCGCCTAGCCGAACGGTCGGGGGTGCCGGTGGAGGAGGAAAAGGGGGCGGGGGGTGGAGGTTCCGGGGGCAGCGGGGCGGAGCGGGAACGGCTGCGCCAGATCCATGCGTCTTTGGCCATCCACTGGCGGGATTTGCTGCTGCACGATCCTTCGGCTGAGGCAGCGCGCGCCTATCTTCAGGAACGGGAAATCCCGCACGAATGGATTCCCCGTTTTGGGCTGGGGTATGCTCCCGCGGCGTGGACCGCCACCTTGGATTGGGGAAAGAAAAATGGATTTAGTGAAGAGGAGATGATCGCGGCGGGCGTGGCCCTGAAGGCCCAAACCGGCCGCGTGTACGATCGTTTCCGGAACCGGCTCATGTTCGCCATTCATGACGAAGGGGGGCGCGTGATCGCCTTCAGCGGACGGGTCTTGGCCGGCGCTTCGCCGGACGAGCCGAAATACGTGAACTCTCCCGAGACAATGATTTTTAAAAAGGGCAAGGTGCTCTTCGGGTTTGAACGGGCGCGACGCGCCATGGCCGAGAGCGGTCGGGCGATTGTCTGCGAGGGGCAGCTCGATGTTCTGCGGGCACAGGCAGCCGGATTCGCCGAAACCGTTGCCCCGTTGGGCACCGGCTTCACCGAGGACCACGCCAAGCTGATCGGGCGCTTTGCCAAGG
Organism: uncultured Akkermansia sp.; assembly: GCA_964635945.1. Lineage (GTDB taxonomy): Bacteria > Verrucomicrobiota > Verrucomicrobiia > Methylacidiphilales > Verrucolacustridaceae > Verrucolacustris. Next base: position 8,633 of record CAZWQT010000037.1, read on the forward strand.
AGATCGTCATCTGCCTCGACGCCGATGCCGCGGGAGACCGGGCCGCGGGTCGGCTCGGGGGCGTGTTGGTGGAGGAGGGGCAAGGATGGGGCGGGTTGGCCAAGGCGGAACTGGGGGTAAAAGTGGTTCGACTGCCGCGTGGTGACGATCCGGACTCGCTCATCCGGAAGGGCGGCTCCGACGCTTTCCGCGCGAAACTGGACGAGGCAGTTGATTTCCTGGATTTCTTCGTCGACTGGCAGGCCAAGCAGGAGGGGGATAGTCCCGCTGGGAAAAGAAAAGTGGTCGAGGCGGTGGCCTCGTTATTGGGCAAGGTGGAGAATGCCGTCAGCCGAACGGCTCTGGTGACCAAAGCGGCGACCAAGCTGGGCTTGGGCGAGAGTCTGGTGGCGGCCGAGGTCGAGAAGACACGGAAACAGGTCCAACTCCGCGGGGAACGACCGGCGACCGAAGCCAAGACGGTGACCTCCAGTGGCCAACCCCTGGAGATTCATCCCGTGGTCCGGGAGTTGCTTCTGCTCGTCCTGGGAGCCCCGGCCCGGTTGCCTGAGGTGGAACGGCGGGTGGATGAGATTTGGTTAAACAATCTGGCGGGTGAGGATCTCTATTTGAAAATCCGCGATCTCTACCGGGACGACGCGTGGACCGGGCTCGCTGATCTTTTGCCGTACCTCGCGGGGCCCGAGCAGGATTTTGTTACCGGGTTGGAGGCGGGGGTTTGGGAAAAGCATCCGGAAAACGATTGGGATGGGGCTTTGGAGCGGCTGGCTTGGAGGCTGGAAGGGGACTTTTTGCGCCGGGAAGCCGAAACTCTCACGGCGAGGCTTCGATCCCTCAATCAGGGGGATCCAAATGTAGCGGAAGTGCTTCGCCAGCAAGGGGAACTACTCAAGAAAAGGGCGCGTTTGACACAAGGGGTCGCCAAAGCTAATTCTTAACGTTTATGTTTCGTCCCTTATTCGTTGATTTGGAGTGTTTTTCCGGGTGAAGAAAGTCGCCAAAAGCAAAGTTCCCAAGGCCCCAAAACTGGCCTCCAGTCGGGCCAAAATTCCGGCTGCCCCTGCGGCCGAGATGGGGCCGGGAGAGGAGCCTTCGGAGGCGGATTTGATGGCCGTTGAGCAGGAGGCCAAAGAGGCCATCAACGGGGCTCCGGATCCCGCCGCCAACGGCATGGCTGGTTTGGCCCAGAGTCCGGAAAAACAGGAGAAATTGCGTGAGCTGATCAAGCTGGCCCGGGAGCAGGGTTATCTCACGTTTGACGACCTGCACGAGGCTTTGCCGGAGACGGTCAATCAGGCCGAACAGGTTGAGAGTGTGCTTATCTTCCTGAGGAATTTTGAAATCGATGTGATCGAGGCCAGCGAAGTCGATCGCTATAAAAAACCGGCCCGGGACGAAGAGACCGGTGAGCCGGTGGTCGAGGAAAAGGCCGAGAAGCTGGATATTCTCGACGATCCCGTACGGATGTACCTCCGCCAGATGGGGCAGGTGCCGCTGCTTACCCGGGAACAGGAGGTGGAGATTTCCAAGCGGATCGAAGAGTCGGAAATCGGCGCGGTCCAGCATCTGCACAAGTTTGGCTTCATTGCGCGGGAATATATCTCCCTCGGAGAAAAATTGCTCAATTCCCGCGAACGTTTTGACCGGGTGATCCAGGACAAGAAGATCGAGGGCCGGGAAAAATACATGGCCGCCCTCAAGGGGTTGGTCCGCCAACTGCACCAAATGCAGGACAAGGCCCACAAGGCTTATGCCCGGCTGATGGAGGCCCGCTCCGGCATCGCCCGTCAGCGTGCCGGGAATGAGCTGAAGAAAATGCAGGAGGCGATGGAAAAGCTCTTTGTGAAATTTTTCTTCAAACAGAAGGTGTTGGAGGAGTTCATCGTCGTCTGTGAGAACGTCCACCGGCAACTGCAGGAAAAGACCGCGGAGTTGGAGTCGATCCACAAATCCAAATCCCGCAGCCGTGGGAGCGATGTCCGCAAGAAAACCCTCAAGGAAGAGATTGAGGAGATTGAGCACAACACCCGGCTAACCCGGGAGGAGTTTTTTGCCCATTACCGCGATTTGCGGGAGTGGGTCCGCAAGGCGATGCGCGCCAAGACCGAGATGGTGGAGGCGAACCTGCGGTTGGTGATTTCAATTGCCAAGAAGTATACGAACCGGGGTCTCTCGTTCCTTGACCTCATCCAGGAAGGGAACATGGGTCTGATGAAGGCGGTGGAGAAGTTTGAGTACCGCCGCGGCTACAAGTTTTCGACCTACGCCACCTGGTGGATCCGGCAGGCCATTACCCGCAGCATTGCGGATCAGGCACGGACCATTCGGATCCCGGTCCACATGATCGAGACGATCAACAAGCTGATGCGGGTGCAAAAGCAGTTGGTTCAGGAATTCGGTCGCGAACCCACTCCTGAGGAGGTGGCGGATGAAACCGGCATGCCGGTGGAGCGGGTGCGGGCCGTCCTGAAGATGGCCCAGCAGCCGATCTCTCTCCAGGCGCAGGTCGGGGACAGCGACGACACGACTTTCGGCGACTTCATTGAGGACAAAAGCGCGGAAAATCCATCCGACATGACCGCCTACTCCATGCTCAAGGAAAAGATCAAGGATGTGCTGGACAGCCTAACCGATCGGGAGCGGGCCGTGTTGGAGCAGCGGTTTGGCTTGGTGGACGGCTATTCCCGGACGCTGGAAGAAGTGGGCCGTCAGTTTAAAGTCACCCGGGAGCGGATTCGTCAGATCGAGGCCAAGGCTCTCAGAAAGATGCGCCATCCGACCCGGATCCGGCATCTGCGCGGCTTCCTGGAAAACGAACATCAGCTCTAAAAACGCGCGGGAGCCCGTTTTTAGAGACCGTGGAAGGTGGAAGGGGTGGTTAGGGGTTTAGGTGTTTCATTCTAAGTCACGAAGGAGGCTAAAAAGTTGAAGATCTCCTTCTCGTCCATAACTAACGGATAAAAAGATTTCAGCGGGTTTCGATCTACATCCTCCCGCTTTCTACCTTGAGGAAGTGGAGGCAAGGGGAGTCGAACCCCTGACCTTCTCATTGCGAACGAGACGCTCTACCAGCTGAGCTATGCCCCCAACGAAGATTCATTCTAAGATCCTGACTTTCGCGACTCAAGCCTCGGCCAACCCATCCTAAAAGCAAACGGGGCGGGGGATTTAACCCCCGCCCCGTTTAAATCGAGACGTTATGCCTTAGCGGCTGTAGTCGTCGCGACGGGGACCGCGCGGGCCACGGCCGTAGCCGCCGCCTCCGCCTCCACCGCCGTAACCCCCACCGCCACCCCCGTAGCCGCGGCCACCGCCACCGCCGCCACCGTAACCACGTCCACCTCCGCCTCCACCGCCGTAGCCACCCCCGCCCCCGCCGCCGGGTCCGCGCTCATCGCGCGGCCGGGCCACGTTGACCGTGAGGTTACGTCCGCCGAAATCCTTGCCGTGCATGCCGGTAACGGCGGCATTGGCTTCGTCGGGGCTCGACATCGTCACGAACGCGAAGCCGCGGGAGCGGCCGG
>CAZWQT010000038.1:0-11747 GCA_964635945.1 uncultured Akkermansia sp.
AGGAAATAGGCAAACTCCACTCCGATCGCGCCCGCCCCGAGAATGATAATGCTCTTGGGCTGTTTCTTCATCTCCAAGGCTTCCCGGCTGGTCATCACCACCTTGCCGTCCACTTTCAGTCCGGGCAGAACCCGGGGCAGACATCCCGTGGCCAATAAAACATTCGTTGCTTCGATCACCTGACTTTTCCCGTCAGGCGTCCTCACCTTGATCTTGCGATCGGAACCCAATTTCCCTTCTCCGACCAGATAATCGACTTTCTTGGCCTTCAAAAGAAATTCAACGCCCTTGGCAATCCGGTCGGAAACATTCCGGCTCCGCCCGATCACTTTGGCAAAATCAAACGAAACTTTTCCTGTCGTGATCCCATAGTCCTCAGCATGGAGGATGTGCTGATAGACCTCGGCATTCTTGAGAAGCGACTTGGAAGGAATGCATCCCCAGTTGAGACAGGTTCCACCCGCCCGCTCTTTCTCAATGACCACGACCTTTTTGCCCAGCTGGGCCGCCCGGATCGCCCCGACGTACCCCGCCGGGCCACCCCCCAACACGGCCAGATCATAAGTCGCCATATCCCCTCTCTTACATCAACAGAACGCCGGGACTTTCCAACAGCTCGACCAGCGCTTTCAAAAACTCACCGGCCAGCATCCCATCCACCACCCGGTGATCGGCCGAAACCGTCAGGCTCATTCTTTCTCCCGGGACCACCGCCCCGTTTGCCGCCAGTACCGGCTTCTTCACCACGGTGCCCACCGCCAGGATCGCCGCTTGGGGAGGATTGAGGATTGCTGAAAACCTCTCCACGCCGATCATCCCCAGATTGCTGACCGTGAATGTTCCCCCCGTGTACTCCTCCGGCTGCAACTTTCCAGCCTTAGCCCGGGCCCCGAGCTCCTTCGCCTCACGAGCGATGGTCCGCAAATCCTTGGCATGTGCGTTGCGGATGACCGGGGTGATCAACCCATCCGGCAAAGCGACCGCGAAGGCGATGTGCACCGAACCGTGCTGGCGGATGGATGAACCTTCCCACGAAGAGTTCACCGCCGGCACCCGGCGCAAAGCCTCGACCGCCGCTTTGAGAATGAAATCGTTCACGCTGAGCTTCAGGTTCGCCTTGGCCAGTTCCAAGGCTTCGTTCGCTGAGGCCCGCAGCTTGTTCAGCGGGGCCGCATCGGCCTCCCGCTCCACGTAAAAGTGGGGTGCCATGGTCTTGCTTTCGACCAAGCGGCGGGCGATCGCCGCACGCATCTGGGAAACAGGCTTGATGGAATCTTGGGCGATCGGCTTGCCACCAAACAGGCTGGCCGTCGGACGCGCCCCGCCGCCAGGTGCGGCTTCCACATCCTTGCGGACGATCCGTCCGCCCGGGCCGCTGCCAGCGAGACGGGAAAGATCCACCCCCTTCTCCGCCGCAATTTTCTTGGCCAGCGGGGAGGCCTTCACCCGACCCGCCGTGGAAGTCGGTGCGGGGACGGGAGCCGGCGCGGAAACCGGGGCGGAGGAGCTGGCCGTGGTGGTGGCGGGTGCGGAGGCCGGCTTGGTCGGGGCGGGGGTGCTGACGGCTTCCACTTTCTCACCCGGCTCGCCGATCACGGCGATCCTCCCGTTCACGGCCACCTTTGCCCCCTCGGGGGCGGCAATTGCCAGCAAGGTTCCCTTGTCAAAGGCCTCCAGATCCATCGTGGCTTTGTCGGTCTCCACCTCGGCGATCACTTCGCCGGGCTTGATGGTGTCACCGACCTTCTTATGCCACTTGGCCAGCACACCTTCCGTCATGGAAGGACTCAACGCCGGCATGGTGATTTCTTTGGCCATGGAATTTACCGAAAACCCTAGGCCAGGGTTTTCTGGGCGGCCTCGACCACCCGCACCTCGCTTGGCATGACCGCCTGCTCGAGGACCTTGGCGTAAGGCTGCGGTACGTCGAGACCGGTCACCCGCTCAATGGGGGCGTCGAGGTTGTCGAAAGAGCGGTGCTGGATCTCATAGGCCACCTGGGCTCCCCAGCCGGCATAGGGTTTGTTTTCCTCCACGATCACCACCCGGTTGGTCTTTGCCACGGAGGCAAGGATCGCGGGAATATCAAGCGGCTTGATGGTACGGAGGTCGATCACCTCGGCGGAAATGCCATCGGCCTCGAGTTTCGCGGCCGCGCCGAGGGCCACATGGGTGGAGGCGCTGTTGGCGATCAGGGTGACATCGGTGCCTTCCCGGCGAACCCGGGCCTGACCGATCGGGATCACCAGATCACCCTCCGGCACCTCGTCCTTGAACCCGTAAAGTTTTTCATTCTCAATGAAGCAGACCGGGTTGTTGGAGCGGATGGCACTTTTGAGCAGACCCTTGGCGTCGTCCGGGAACGCGGGGGTGATCACCGTGAGGGCCGGCACGTTCGCGTACCAGTTTTCCGGCGTGTGGGAATGGGTGGCCCCCACCTGCAGTCCGGCCCCGGAGGAGCCCCGGAAAACGATCGGAATGGAATACTGGCCACCACTCATGTAGCGGATGGCGCCGGCGTTGTTGACGATCTGGTCGTAGGCGACCATGGAAAAACTCCAAGTCATGAACTCAACCACCGGGCGCAACCCCATCATGGCGGCACCGACGCCCAACCCGGCAAAACCGGATTCGCTGATGGGGGTGTCGATGACCCGCTTCGGGCCAAACTTCTGCAACAGACCGGAGCTGACCTTGTAGGCGCCCTGGTACTCCGCCACCTCTTCCCCCATCAGGAAAACGCGCTCGTCCCGCTGCATCTCCTCGCTCAACGCCTGGTTGAGCGCTTCCCGCATGGTGATCACGGCCATGGCTAGCTCCCGACGGGCGGGCGGAACTCCGCCATCTGGTCTTCCGGGGCAAAAATATCCTCGAACACCGTCGGCACTTCCGGATCGGGGGAGGATTCGGCGTAAGCGATGGAGTCCTCCGCTTCCGCCACGCACTGCCGCTCAATCTCCTCGTACTGTTTTTCGGTCAGCGCCTTTTCCTTGTAGAGCCGGTCGCGGAAGAGGGCCAGAGGCTCGGCCTGCTTCTTGCGGGTTTCAATCTCGTCCTTGGTCCGGTAGTGGCCGGGATCGGACATGGAGTGACCGCGATACCGGTAGGTTTTGATTTCCACAAGGGAGGGGAGGCTTTCGGTGCGGGCCAATTGGACCGCATCCCACATCTTGCTGCGGACATCGTCGAGATCGGAGCCGTCCGCCGTAATCCCGGCCATGTCGTAGCCATCGGCCCGCTTCACCAAAGGATAACCGGCGGAGCTACGGTGCTGGTGCGTGCCCATCGCGTACTCGTTGTTCTCGATCACATAGATCACGGGAAGCTTCCACAGGGCTGCAAGGTTCAGGGCCTCGTGGAAGGCGCCCTGGTTCACCGCCCCGTCGCCCAGGTAGCAAACGGTGACTTCGCCGGTTTGATGGTACTTTTGGGCAAAGGCAATCCCGGCTGCGAGGGGCGTCTGTCCGCCGACGATGCCGTGGCCGCCGTGAAAATGTTTTTCCTTGCTGAAAAAGTGCATCGAACCGCCCTTGCCGCGGGAACAACCGGTGATTTTCCCAAAAAGTTCGGCCATGCACTCCCGCGCGCTCATCCCCCGAGCCAGGGCGTGGCCGTGATCCCGGTAAGCGGTGATGACCGCATCATTCTCGTGAAGGGTGGAAATGGAACCAACCGCCACGGCCTCTTGGCCAATATAGAGGTGGCAAAAACCGCGGATTTTGGCCTGCATGAAAGCTTGCGCGGCCTTCTGTTCAAATCTCCGGATGAGCACCATCTTGCGAAGCAGATCAACGCGCTCGGCAGGTGTCAGGGTAGGCAGCACCGCCGGGGATTTACCCGGTTTCTCCTTCGACCGCGTCTTTTTTGCTCCTGCCGTTGCCACCGTGTGGGCTCCTTGGGTTGTGCCAACCGGGAAACCCGGCAAGCGTTGCCTCAAACATTGTGACTATGCCCGAACCACGGACCTTTTCAATTCCAAGATGATCCGATGCTTACCCTTGCCGCTCAAAGAGATCCGGCATCAGGCCCGTCCCCCACCGCCAAGCCATGGGCATCGCCTGATAGCCAATGTGGCCCTGCCCAACCTCCCGGTAGTGGGCCCCTCCCCATTGCCGGGCCAAACTCTGCAACTGGGACGGACGGGCGATCCGGTCATGGGTGCCACCGACCAGCAGGATTTTTTCCGGAGCCAGTTTCGGTTTCCCGGAAGACGGACAGACCATCGGCAGCATCCGCGAGGCCTGCTCCCGGCTTAATTCCCGAGCCTCCATCTGCCGGCGAATCACCCAACCGCCTGGCGAGTCCCAGATGGCCGTGCTCACATCGGGAATCGGTTGCACCAGCCACGCGCAGGCCAGATCCGGTTCATGACAAAGTGTCAACGAGGCTACCCATCCGCCGAGACTCATCCCCCATAGCCCGACCCGCGGAGCCCCGGCTTCCCGGGCCATCCGCACCACCATCCGGGTTTCCGCGACCGCCTGTCGGATCGTTTCCGCGCTGCGGATCAGGTTTCCTCCAAAGACCAGCTCTCCGCTCCACGTGCCCTTAGGCCTGCGCCGATAGTGATAAGGCAGATCGTAAAAAATCGCCGTCCAACCAAGCCGGTTCAGCACGGAGGCCCAATGAACATATCCCACGTCGCTTGCGGAGAAGAGCGAATGAAGAAGGATCATCGCCGGGGATTTCAGCCCCGCCCTCCCCGGCCAGACTCGGAGATACACGCGATTGTTCTCCTCGCGGTCGCACGGAATCGGGCTGGGGACCTGTTGTCGCCCCGGCACCAAGGGCGCGGCAACTTTCTTTGGTCCCCGGTAAAATTCCGCGACACCTTTTTCCCGCCAGCCTTCCACATATGCGTCCCATTCCCGGGGTCCGTGCCGGCCGGCTCGGCCCAAAAGTTGCCAAAGCCCGATCCCGGCGAACGCGGAGGCATCCACCAGTTCCGACTGCCAGCGATGGAGCCACTGGATCATCGTCCCGCCTTCCAGCGCTCCTGCGGGGTGTGCGGCAGTTCGTGGGGAGCCAACCGGTGTCTTGGTTGTGCCTCCGCGTACACCTGACGCATCGCCTGCCCCAACCGTTTCACCCAACTGGATCGGCTCTCCTTTACCGAGGGCGGAGAGATCGGTTCGCCCACCGCCACGACCACCCGGGGTCGACGGATCCAGTTTCGACGCACATAGAGCTGGTCACTGCCCACGATCACCGCCGGCCGAACTGCAACCTGCGAGCGTGCCGCGAGCAAGGCGACCCCCTCGGTCAACTCCGCTCCTCCCAGGACCGAGGTCACTCCCGCCCGTAGCCCTCCCTCGGGGAATACACAGACGATCCTGCCTTTCTCAAGCCGACGCAGCGCCTCCTTCAGGGCCGTGGTGTCCGCCTGCCGACGGCCCACCGGAATGACACCGATGGCGCGCAGCAGAAACCCAAACCAAGCGGGCTGAAACAACTCCCGCATCGCCAGAAAATCCAACGGCCGGTGGAACGCCCCGGCAATCAGCGGGGGATCAAAGTGACTCAGATGGTTGCAGGCCAAAATCCAGGGGCCGGGCGGAACCTCACGAGTCCGGTGCGTTTCCATCTGACAAAAGCAGGAAAAAAATCCACCCAGTCCGCGCACCACCGTCCAATAGGCGGCATCAGCCATGCTCCGAGATTAACTGCGCAAGAGGCCTACCGGGAGAAATGATTTGGAATGGTTGAGAGTTTTTTTGAGCTGCGACGCCAACCCAACCAGGGGATGGCCGATAAACACATCAGGCAAAGGGTGCTTGGTTCGGGAACCGAGGTAATTTCAACCTGATAATTAAAATTGTAGGGCGCAGAGTTATCCACCGATACGGGACCGCCCACAGCGATCGAGGGATAAGGAGCGTCGTTTTTGAAGGCCGTCCGGTTGTTCGAATATCCCAGCGTGAAATTTTCAACCGCGGTTACATAAACCTGAAAGGACGGCGAGGTTGTTTCCTTTTCCAAAATCCAGACAAAGGTCCGCGGCACGGTAACCGGGGTTCCTACGAGGGTTAAAAGAGAGTTGGAACTCAAGGTTTGGGTTTGGGATGCCCAACTGCCGATGAGGGACCCCAGGGTATCGTCAAGGGTGTGCAGCAAACCATCCGCGCCGGGGTTGAGGTTATGAAAGGACATTTTGAAGGAGCCGCTCGAACCGGAGACTGCGGCAATTGAAATTCGGATTTTCTCAATCTCGCCCATGGTCGAGCTAAGCTGAGCAATATCGGATATCTTGGTCGTTCCGTTAAAGTATCCGTGGGCTGCGGTCGAGGATGGATCCAAACTTGAAAAGACGGTCACGCTGCCATGTGAGGTGGCGGCCAGGGCAAGAACTACGGAAAAAACCCAGCTCTGCATTGAGTTTATTCAAGCACCGGGCAGGCCAAAAATCAAATCAGCTCGATCTGCCTGGCGGATAGATGTTTACCTTCCAAATCTCCGAACACGCTCCTTCCTTCTTGCCTCCAGGTGACGTCGGCGATCGACCAGCTTGGTTTTACGCTTCCGCAGCTCTCCGTTGAGTTTTTCCTCCACCTTGTCGATGGCGGCATAGAGATCATCCTCCCCGGCTTCGGCAAAAAGATCCGGCCCGGGCAGGGCCAGGTGCACCTTCACACGAAACTGCTTCTTTGGCGGGGCGCTATGGTCGTGCCATAGGACGACGTGAGCCCCGAGAATCCGGCCCTCGAAGTGGTCGAGATGGGACAGCTTGTTTTTGACATAAGTGTCGATCCCGTCGGTCAACGGGAGATGCCGAGGAGTGATATGAACATGCATTGGAGAACCCTAGGAAGGGTTCTTCGCACTGTCGACTCCCACTCTGCCAAGAAGTTCCAGAAAAACCGTTGGCTCAACGGGAGGCAGGCGACATTGTTTCTCCATGTTGCGCGTAGGCATGGGTTATGATGTTCATCCGTTGGTGGCTGGCCGGCCGCTGATCCTCGGGGGCGTGACCATTCCGCACGATCGTGGCCTGGAAGGGCATAGCGATGCTGACGTCCTTCTCCATGCTTTGACCGATGCCGTTCTCGGAGCCCTCGCGGCGGGTGACATTGGCACCCACTTTCCTAATACCGACCCCAAATGGAAGGGGGCAGCCAGCACCATTTTCCTGGCGGAAGCCGCCCGCTTGGCCAAAGAGAGGAAGGCAACCATCCTGAACGTCGATGCCTCCCTGATGGCCGAGGCACCCAAGCTCGTGCCCCACTTCCCTGCCATGCGTAAAAAAATTGCTGCCGCGCTCGGGGTGAAGGAAGACCAAGTGAATCTCAAGGCCACCACCAACGAAAAGATCGGCTTTGTCGGCCGGGGCGAAGGAATCGCCGCCATCGCCGCCGCCGCCCTCGACGTGCCGGCATGACGGCGGCCGGCCGCTTCCTCACTTTCGAAGGCTGCGAGGGCTGCGGCAAGAGCACCCAGATCGGCCTGACCCTCTCTTGGCTGCGCTCGGCCGGACTGAAGGTTCACGAAGTGAGGGAACCCGGGGGCACGCCGATCGGGGAAAAAATCCGCCACCTCCTCAAACACGATGCTGATGGCGACCACATGAAACCGGAGACGGAGCTCCTGCTTTTTGCCGCCAGCCGGGCGGAACTGGTCCGCCATCTGATCCATCCTGCCCTGGCCAAGGGAGAGTGGATCGTGGCGGACCGCTTCCATGACTCCACCACCGTGTATCAGGGCTACGCGCGTGGACTTCCCATGGAAGAGGTGGCCTTTATCAACCGCTTCGCCATCGCCAAACGTGAGCCGGACCTGACCCTGGTGCTGGATTTGGATCCCTCCGAGGCCCGTAGCCGGGCCCTTCGGCGCCCCCGGCCTGCCGGCCAGAAAGACCGGCTTGAGGATCTCGATCTCAATTTTTACGAGGCGGTGGCCGAAGGGTATCGGTCGCTGGCCAAACACCAGCCTCAGCGGGTGAAGTTGATCGATGCCTCCGGCTCCCGCGAACAAACCTTTGCCCGCATCCAGGAGGAACTCCGCCGTGCCTTTCCCGCCCTCCCGCGTTGAGGAGATCTTTGCCGATGCCGCCAAGGACGGCCGCCTAGCCCATGCCCATCTGCTGACTGGGGCTCCGCCGGCCGAGCTCGAATCCCTCGGGCGCGGGCTGGCCGCCAACCTTCTCGACGCCGATCTCGAGGGTCATCCCGATTTTTTCCTTCTTCGTCCGGAATCCAAATCCCGCCGGGTCTCGATTGCCCAGATCCGCCAACTGGAGCATTCCCTTTCCCGCAAGCCTCACCGCGCCCCTCTCAAAGTGGCCCTGATTCTGGAGGCTGAACGGATGTGCATCCCGCCGGCCGAAGCCGCGAACGCTTTTCTCAAAACTCTGGAGGAACCCCCCGACCACAGCCTCCTTTTGCTGACCTCGGACCGGCCCGAGGGTCTGTTGCCCACGGTGCGATCTCGCTGCCTCACCTTCCCCATTATCCCCAGCCTGAATCCCGAACCGATTCCGGGGATCGACGAACTGGTTCAGCACTGGGAACAGTCGGGCCCGTCCGACTCCCTCACCGCTTACCGGCGGGCCGCCCTTCTCCAGTCCTTTCTTCTTTCCGCCCGCCAAAAGTTGGAGGCGAAAGCGGAGGAGGAGGACGCAAACGGGCCAGAGGAGGAGGAAACCGTCCAGGCCGCCTCCTCGGCAGGTCAGTTGGTCCGGGTGCGGGAGGATGTAATTTCCCATCTGGTACGGTCGGCCTGGAAAAGGGCTGGGGGTGACCTGCGTCCCGAAATCGTCCGCGAGGTGGAGTCCCTTGAGAAACTCCGCCAAGCTCTGGCCCGAAACGTGGACCAGACCCTCGCCATCGAAGTTGCCTGCCTCCGGATCGCTGGCCTCGCCGCCTGACCCCCATCTAAACCGCTTTCTTACCCTAATTTGTAGCTCGATTTAATTCTAATATAACTTATTTTGGCCGATACTTTAACATTAAAGTATTTTGTTTTTGATTTATATTAACCGTTTTATCTACTATGCGCTCTCCTATGGATATTAAAGAAATCAAGGGAATCATCGATTTGATGCGAAAAAATGGGCTCCTGGAGTTCGAATACGAAAAAGACGGCACCAAGATACGCATCCGTCGCGGAGCCGATGGGGAACCCCAGATCATTGCGAGTACCCCAGGATTGATTCCGGCTCCCGCCGTTCTCCCCATCGCTTCCGGGGTCCCCATAACTGTGCCCCAAGCCCTTCCACCGGTCGCTCCAGCAGCCCCAGCCCCTTCCACCCTTCCTTCGATCAACTCCCCCATGGTTGGCACCTTCTACTCCTCCCCCGCCCCCGACGCCCCCGTCTATGTCGAGGTCGGCACGGTGGTCAACTCCGAGACCGTCGTTTGCATTATCGAAGCCATGAAAGTCATGAACGAGATCAAAGCGGAGATGTCGGGTACGATCGTTGAAATCCTCGCCGAGAACGGCAAGCCGGTGGAGTTCGGCAAACCGCTCTTCCGCATCAAGCCCATCTGAGGACCCCGGGAGGCCGCCCCTCCCGACCTCCCCCCCCATGTTTGATAAAGTTCTTATCGCGAATCGCGGCGAAATCGCCCTGCGGGTGATTCGCGCCTGCAAGGATCTGGGCATCCGCACCCTCGCCGTCTACTCCGAACCCGACCACGACTCGCTCCACGTTCAGGCTGCCGACGAAGCCATCTGTATCGGGCCCGGCCCCAGCCCCCAAAGCTACCTTAAGATCGACCGCATCATCTCCGCCGCCGAGGTGGGCGACGTCGACGCCATTCATCCCGGCTACGGCTTCCTTTCAGAGAGCGCCCACTTCGCCGAGGTCTGCCAGTCCTGCAATATTCGCTTCATCGGCCCCTCCCCGGAGTCCATCCGCCGGATGGGCGACAAGGCTCTCGCCCGCGAGAACGCCCGCAAAGCCGGTGTTCCCATCCCACCCGGCAGCGATGGCCCGGTTCAGACGGAACAGGAAGCCATCAAGGCCGCCAAAAAAATCGGTTACCCCGTCATGATCAAAGCCGTGGCCGGCGGGGGCGGCAAAGGCATGCGTCCCGCCCATAACGACGTCAGTCTGGTAAAGGGATTCCTCGCCGCCCGGATGGAAGCGGAAAAGGCGTTCGGCAACCCCGATGTCTATCTCGAGAAATTTATCGAGGAGCCCCATCATATCGAGTTTCAGATTCTCGGCGACAAGCGCGGCAAGATCGTCCACCTCGGCGAACGCGACTGCTCGATCCAACGCCGTCATCAAAAACTTCTCGAGGAGGCCCCCTCTCCGCTCATCGACAACGATCTCCGCAAACGGATGGGCCGCGCCGCCATTAAGCTGGCCGAGGCGGTTCACTACGAGAACGCCGGCACGATGGAGTTCCTCGTCGACGCTCACGGGAACTACTACTTCCTCGAGATGAACACCCGCATTCAGGTGGAGCACCCCGTCACCGAGGAAGTCTACGGGATCGATCTGGTCAAAGAGCAGATCAAGATCGCTGCCGGAGAACGCATTCCCTCCGAATTCGAAAACCTCCGGCCCCAGCGGCACGCCATCGAGTTCCGGATTAACGCCGAGGACCCCGCCAATGACTTTCGCCCCTGCCCCGGCACCATCAGTCTCTACTACCCGCCCGGAGGCATCGGCATCCGGATGGATTCCCACATGTACGGCGGCTATTCCATTCCTCCGTTTTACGACTCCATGATCGGCAAGCTGATCGCGGTCGGCCCCGACCGCGCCACGGCCATCGCCCGACTGCAACGCGCTCTGGATGAGACCATCATCCGTGGGGTCAAAACCACCATCCCACTGGGCCAGCGCATCGTTCGTGATCAGGATTTCCGCCGGGGCAAATACTCCACTCACTTCCTCGAGCGCTTTTTCGAGAAGAAGGTGGAAGCCAACCAGCGCTGATCCATGCCGCCGGTCCTGGATCCCGGCATCGCCCGCTCCGCTCTCCAAAAAGCGCGGCTCTACGCCATCCTCGACGCCGCCTACGTCCAGCCCGATCGCTGGCCCGACCTCGCACGCCAACTCGCCGCCGGGGGCGCCGGCATCTTCCAAATCCGCGCCAAGAATCTTCCCAAGGAGAAAATCCTGGGCCACGCCCGGATCCTCACCCCGATCCTCGCCGAACTGGGGATTCCCCTCTTTCTGAACGACTACCCAGATCTCGTCGCTCCTTCCGGCGCCGCCGGTTGCCACCTCGGCCAGGACGATCTCGGTGTTCCCGAGGCCCGCAAACTGCTTGGCTCCTCTGTTCTCCTCGGTCTCTCCACCCATTCCCCGTGCCAAGCCCTGGCCGGGCAGGCGGTGGGGGCTGACTACCTCGGCTTCGGCCCGCTTTACGCAACCGGGACAAAACCCGACTACCGCCCCATCGGTCCGGAAAAAATCCGGGAGATTCTCGGCAAGGTCACCGTGCCCTTTTTCTGCATCGGCGGCCTGAATCCAGACCGGGTGACCGAAGCCGTCCACCATGGAGCCCAGCGCGTTTGCGTGGTTTCCCACCTTTTGCTGGCCAAGGACCCCGCAGCGGCCGCCCGGGAAATTCTTTCCCGGCTTGGCTCGGGGGCTCCGCTGAAGGATGCTGTCCACTCATGAGCGTTCTCGTTGTTGGCACTGTCGGGATCGACCGGGTGGAAACCCCCCACGGGGAGCGTTCCGACCTGCTGGGCGGCTCCGCCTCCTTCGCCGGGTTGGCCGCCAGCTTCCACGCTCCCGTCAGTCTAGTCAGCGTGGTCGGCCAGGATTTCCCCGCCCACCACCGCGCCGT
>CAZWQT010000039.1:0-11557 GCA_964635945.1 uncultured Akkermansia sp.
GCCGACATGACCAGCAAGCGCCGCCCGGCCCACATCGCCCTGCCGCGCATGGTGGCCATGTACCTCAGCCGCAAAATGACCGGGAAGAGCCTGCAGGAGATCGGCGAGTCGTTCGGCGGACGGGATCACGGCACCGTGCTCCACGCCTGCAAGACGATCACCTCGCGAATGCAGAGCGACGATCGTTTGCAGCAGATGGTCGGCATGCTGACCCATAAGCTCGAAGAGCCGGTGGATCGGTAAGCTATTCTCCGCTCGAATCCTCGCAGCCACATCTGTTCGTGAACGTTCCGCGTGGACGTGAACGCATGCTTTCCACGGTGCTTTGATATTGTGTCCCGTGGCCGTTGAGGTCTGCCCTGATGGATTATATTTTGTTCACCATTCACGTGAGCCGTTCACCTTCACGAGCTGCCGAAGGGCAGGAGGCTTGTTGGTCGTTGTCTTCCGAGTTGCCACGGCTTGTTCCAGTGGAAATCACGGGATGCTCCCACTTTGCCAACCGCTACAGAGATCAATTCGAACGCCCTGTGAACATGCGAATAAAGCCAAGGGGATTACCGTGAGGATTTCACGGCGCCGCCAACAAGAGGGGCCCGGAGCCCGACCTATCCACGTGTTATCCAGCCTGCAAGAAGTTCAGGTTCTTGAAGTTGTGCTAAATCTCTTCACTTATCCACGTGCTTATGATTAAGGTGTACTTGATTCTTTTTCCCCCTATCTCAATCTCCTGATTCCAAACCATCCATGAAACTCGTCCTCCAAAAGCAGAAATTTCTCCATGCCCTTTCCTCCGTGCAAAACGTCGTGAGCACCCGGACGCCCATTGGAATCCTGAACAACCTTTTGCTGCGTGGCTCTGGATCCAGCCTGACCGTCGCGGCCACGGATCTCGACATCGGGATTCGCACTTCCTGTGAAGCCGGGGTCGAGAAGCCCGGAGCCGTCACGCTACCCGCGCGGCGTCTGTTCAGCATCATCCGCGAACTTCCGTCCGAGGAGCTGACCCTGGATGTGGACAGCAAGCTCGGGGCCACCATCCGCTGCGGAGCCGCCTTCTTTCGCATCATGGGGATGCCGGAGGAGGAGTTTCCCGCGATTCCAGATTTTCCCGCCAAGGGAGGCGACAAAAACCCCATATATAAAATCGAGCAGAAGCTTCTCAAGGAGCTGATCAAACGGGTCTCCTACGCGATGTCGGCTGACGAAAAGCGATACGTGCTGAATGGCCTGCTGGTTTGTCTCAAGGATGGAAAGCTAACCTTGGTGGCGACGGACGGACGGCGGCTGGCCCTGGCCGACCAAGAGCTTGATTTTCCCAAGTCCGGCGAACGCGAGTTCATTCTGCCCGCCAAGGCGGTGCTCGAACTGCAGCGCCAGCTCGGCGACAAGGACGAGGTAGCCTTTGTGGTCCTGGAAAATCAGATTCTGTTCCATTTTGGACAGACTTTCATCGCCGCCAAAATGGTGGAGGGCAACTATCCGAACTACCGGCAGGTGATTCCGGCCGAAGCAAAGGAGCGGGTGACCTTGGAGCGGGAACTTTTCCTCAACTCCGTACGCCGGGTGGCCCTTCTTTCGAGCGAGAAGTCCAACTCGGTCAAACTGACGTTTACCAAGAACAACCTGGAGATCGCCGCCAACACGCCGGATGTCGGCGAGGCGCGGGAGGCCATTCCGGTGCAGTATAAGGGTAAGGATTTCAGCATGGCCTTTAACCCGGAATTTCTGGCCGATCCTCTGAAGAACATCGAGGGCGACACAGTTCATTTTGATTTCATCGACGAGCTCAGCCCCGGGGTGATCCGTTACAGCAAGCCGTTCCTTTACGTGATCATGCCCATGCGCACGGCCTGAGCCGGCCGGCGTGCTCCGCCGCCTTCGCCTCACCTCGTTTCGCTGTCACCCGTCCCTTGATTTGGAGGGTCTGGGCCCCCGGGTGCTCCTCACCGGGCCCAATGGCCGCGGGAAAACCAGCCTGTTGGAATCCGTCGCCGTTCTGAGCCGACTCCGCTCATTTCGAACCGGAGCCTTGCGGGAGCTGACGCGGCATGGCGCGGCGGGTTGGCGGGTGGAGGGAGCCTGGGCGGACGAGGCAGGACCTGTCCGGCTTGCGGTGGTCTGGCGCGGGGAGGGGCGCGAGCTTGAAATTGACGGACGTTCCGGCGCCACGACCGACGAATTCTGGGGGCGGGCGCTGGCGGTAGTGGCCCACGGAGCCGACACGATCATGCTGGATGGCGGTTCCGGGGAGCGGCGTGCCGGCTTTGATCTGCTCCTGGCAGAGCTCGAACCGCACCGGTTGGCGGATTTGCGCAGATTGAAAGAGATCACGCGGCAACGAGGTGCGCTCCTGCGCCACCCCAAACCCTCCCGCGAGGAGTGGGAAGCCTGGACCACCCAGCTTGGGGAAGTGGGGGAAGTTTTAAGACCCGCCCGGCAAGGGTTGGCGGAACTCCTGCTGCCTCATCTCACCAAGGCACATCGGGGGCTGGCGGGGGGATTGGAAAAAATGACCGTGCGCTACCAGGCGGCCGACCCGGTGCCAGGCCGCGGACCCGAGCGGGACCGACTGTGGGAGCGGGAGCGGGAGCGGGGACTCAATCTGGCCGGCCCGCAAAGGGACGACTGGGAGTTCAGCCTTGCGGGGAAGAGTCTGGCGAAGTTTGGTTCAGAGGGGCAGCGGCGAACAGGGTGTCTGTCGGTACGGCTGGCCGAGCTCGAGCTGATTCAGGAAAAGCGAAAACGCACGCCGGCGCTTTTACTGGACGACGCCCTCAAGGAGCTGGATCCGACCCGGAGGGAGGCCTTTTGGAAGGCCGTGCCGGAAGCAACGCAGGTGTTATACGCCACGGCTCACGACCGTCCGCCGGGGGGGAATTCATGGGTTATTCTTGAGATCTCCCCCGGATCCGCCCGCTTGGCCGACTCCTGAGCCTTGCCAAGGCCGCGGCCAAACCGATACGCTCCTCATCCCTTTTCAACCAGGAAATTTTAAGGAGCAATCTTATGGCCACAGAAGTCGGACCCGTGAAAACCGTGGAGGTTCCCCCTCTGCGCCCCCTGCAGTTGCCCAATCGGCTGGCTTCCACACCGGTCCAGGCGCCGAAGTATCCGGTGAAGGTCAAAAATGCGGCCGGACAAGAGGTGACGCTGGCGGATCCGGCCATGACCCGTGCCTTGGTCGCCCTGATGGACACCCACGCGGTGATCGGGGGAGCGGCCTGTCACTGGGGCGGTCCGGCTGCGCTGGCCGAGACGATGTCGGCGATCCACGGCATCATGTTTGCGGCTCAAGGCAGGCCTTGGCACGAGGCCTTTAACTTTGTCAACGACGCGGGCCACACCGAGAACGGGGTCTACGCGCTGCGCGCCCAATACGGATTCGGTGGAATGACTTTCGAGGATCTGAAAAAATTCCGCGGGATCCAAAGCAAGCTGACCGGCCACGGGGAAAGCCATCTCAACCCCGAAGGGGTTTTCATCAGCAACGGACCGCTTGGATCCGGGCTCCCGGTCGCCCAGGGGTTGGCGCTTGGCGATCAGCTGGCCAAGCGGGACCGCCTGACGTTTTGCGTGATTTCCGACGGCGCCTGCATGGAGGGGGAGGCCAAGGAGTCCTTGGCGGCGATTCCCGGCCTGGCCGGACGCAAAGAGCTTAACCCGTTTGTGCTCGTCGTCTCGGATAACGACACCAAGCTTTCCGGCCGAATTTCCAAGGATAGTTTCACGATGGAGCCAACATTCGCCTCCCTGGCGCCACTCGGCTGGAACGTGCGCCCCGTGGAGGCAGGCCAGGATTTACAAAAAGTTTATTTGGCGGTGGAGCAGGCGGTCGCCGAGGCCAAAGGGGACCCGCGCCGGCCGGTTTGCCTCTGGGTAAAGACCGTGAAGGGGTTCGGGGTAAAGGAGACCGAGCAGAGCTCGTCCGGCGGCCACGGCTTCCCGCTCAAAGACGGGGAAAAAATCGTGGAATTCGTCAACGAAATCACCGGCGGCAAAACTCCGGCCGACCTTGCCGCCTGGGCGCAGTCGCTCCGCAAGGCATGGGAGGAAAAACAGGCCGGCAAAAAAACCGGCTCGGCCACGGTGCCCGCGATCAAAAAAGAAAAGGTCCAGGCCGGGTTTGCGCGGGCGATGATCACGGCCGCCCAAGAGGGCCTGCCGGTGGTTTCAATCAGCGCGGACCTGGCGGGATCAACCGGCGTGGCGGCATTCCAGAAGGCGGTGCCCGGGCGCTCCTTTGATATTGGCGTTGCCGAGGCGAACATGATCAGCACCTGCACGGGTCTGGCCAAAACCGGGTTTCTTCCCGTGGCCGACACGTTTTCCCAGTTCGGCATCACGAAAGGGAACCTGCCGATCATCATGGCGGCCCTTTCGCAGGGACCCGTGGTGGCCGCATTTACCCACGCAGGCTTTCAGGACGCGGCGGACGGAGCCTCCCATGAGGCCACGACATATTTTGCGGCGGTCTCCTCCATTCCTCACACGCTCGCGATTGCGGTGAGTTGCTCCGAGCAGGCCGATGCCCTGATGTTGGAGTCGTTTCGTCGACTGGCCCGGGAGCGAAAGGGAGGTAAGGACGGCGAAAGTGCGCTTTTCTTCGCCGGGCGGGAGGATTTTCCGGCCCGGATCGGGGACCGTCCGAACGGTTATCCATGGGGGAAGGCCGAGGTCTTGCGAAAGGGTAAGGATGTGGTGATCGTCGCGTCTGGACCGATGGTGCCGTTGGCGCTGGAGGCGGCGGAGTTGCTGGCGAAAGACGGAAAACAGGCGACGGTGATCGACAACCCGTTCGTGAATCGGCCGGATCTCGCCACAATCACGCCGGCCCTGGCGGAGGCCGGGGGCCGCCTGGTCACCGTGGAGGACCATCAGATTGTTGGCGGCATGGGGGCGATGCTGGTCCATGCGCTGAATCTTTCCGGTGTCGGGGTGAAAACCGCGGCCATTGGCATGAAGGGAGAGTTTGGGAGATCCGCTTACAGCGCGCGGGAGCTGTACGAGCATTTTGGAATGGGTCCCAAGGATATTGCCGAGGCGGCACGGAAACTTTGCCGTTGAGCCGCATCGGCTGGCGCAGGGGCGCGGCGTGGGCGGCGGCACTTTGGTTTTCCGCGGCGGTGCCTTGCCTGGGGGGCATGCAGGTTTATGTGCTGGAGCCGACCCGGCCTGACGAAGCCCACGATCTGGTTTTGGTCGAAAAAGAGTCTGCCAAGGACGGCACGGTGGTCCTGGTGGAGCCAGGCGGGACGGAAAAGAAAGTTTCCAAAGACCGCATTGTGGCGCGGCTAACGCCTGCACCCGGGCGTGGCCAGAAAGTGGACCGTGCCACGGCTGTGGGGGCGATCAATGCCCTGCTGGAGGCCAAGGCCAAGGCCGCCGCTCTGGAGCGCACCCTGCAGGAGGAGGTTGAGAAGTGGAAAAAAATTCTCGACCAGATGCCGAGCGAGGAAGATCCGGAGGCGTTGGCGAAAGCGGAGGCCTCCTTTTCTGCGGCGATGACCAAGGCCCTGCCAAAGTCCTATGACCCCGCCGCGGCTTACAGCAAGGAGGATCTAGCGACCCAGGTCCAGGCTTTGGAAGAGTTAAAAAGGGAATTTCCCTCCCGGGTGGCCGAGATTGAAAAGCAGGCCGAGCCGTGGAAAGTCGAGCAGGCGGAGATGGCGGCGGGAAAACGAAAACTGGAGGGGCGGTGGCTGGAGCCGCAGGAATGGGAGAAGGAAAAGGGGGCGCGCCAAAAGGCGGCACGGGGGGCGTTTCTTGCCAAACTGGAAATCCCGGAAGTTCCGGCGGTGCTGATCAGCCAGGGAGTCCTTTTAGCCGCGGTGGGCGTGGCCCTGCTCGGGGCCTTTTTAGGGGCCAGCTTCCTGTTTCACGGGATCTTGGAGTTTATCCGGCATAAAGCCTGGTGGAAGGGAACGGCCTGGACTTTGGCGGGTGCAGCGATCGTGGCCGTTTTGGGTCGGGCCACGGGCCTGGGGCTAAGCGCGCCGGAGCCGTTTGTTTCCGGCCAAGCTGGCGATGCCGAGGCGATTGAAGAGCTGTTTTGGAAATACGGCGGGGAAAAGGAGAAGCCTCCCACCCAGATCAAGGTGGCGGATGCCGATCTCAATGCCTGGTTTGGCAAGCGACTGCGCTTTGCTCCCCTGAAAGTATCCGAGATCGTGGTTCTGGCGGCCGAGGACTGGAAGATCGAGGCGCAGGACGGAACCCTTCGCCTGGACCGAGTCGGCCGGCTTTTGGGAAAAAGCTTTGTTCTTCGGCATGAGATGACCTTTAACCGCTCGGAGCAGGGCGAGGACGTGTATCGGATTGAGGCTGCCTTGGGGAAATTGCCCCTGCCGCCGGCCTTGGTGCTGCGTTCCTGGAACCAGTGGACGGAGGCCCTGGCCAAAATGACCGCCTCCATCCATGTCGCAGGGCACCTGACACTGGAGCGGATTGAAAAAGGGGCGGTGGTTTTTTCGGGAGAGTAAAAGGGCCGACGATCTAGCTCCGGCGGGGCCCCGCGGAACCAAATTTTATGCCTGGTAGGGACGCGTGGCCCACGCGTCCGATAAGCTTATTTTTTAAGTCTGGAAGATCCCGTCCGGACGCCTCGGCGAGGCGTCCCTACCGGAGCATGGATTTAGAATTTAAAGACGTGCATGTCTCCGGACGGGTCGGCTTCCTTCGCCAAGGCCATGGAGGCTCAAGAGCGCGGCCCCCCAGGAGCTGGCGGCGTGGTCGCCGTAGGGTTGAAAAAGTAGCCAGCCCTGCGAGAGTATGATGAAGGAGGATTTTTGACTATGGGCAAACAAGGATCGGAATGGGCGGCGAGAATCAAAGGGGAGGTGCAGAAATCCATTATCGGACAGGATATCGTCATCGAGCGGTTGTTGGTTGCACTTTTATCCAATGGGCACGTGTTGTTGGAGGGTCTGCCCGGCTTGGCCAAAACCCTGCTCATTAAAAGTCTTGGTTCCGCCATGGGGCTGGATTTTGAGCGGATCCAGTTCACACCCGATCTTCTGCCCAGCGATGTGGTCGGAACGATGGTGTTCCAGCCGAAAGAGGGCAGCTTCCGCGTCCACCAAGGTCCTGTTTTTGCCAACCTTGTCCTAGCGGACGAAATCAACCGCGCTCCCGCCAAAGTGCAAAGCGCCCTGCTGGAGGCTATGCAAGAGCGGCAGGTCACGATCGGAGGGGAGACTCATCAGCTTCCCCGACCTTTCCTGGTGATGGCCACGCAGAATCCTTTGGAGCAGGAAGGGACCTATCCGCTCCCCGAAGCCCAGACCGACCGGTTCCTCTTTAAACTGCTGGTCGACTATCCTTCCGAGCTGGAGGAGCGGGCGATGATGGAGCGGTGGGGCCAGCTCACCCAGCAACCGAAACTAAAGGCGGTCTCCTCAGGGGAGGAGCTTCTCTCCCTTCGTGACGAGGTGGACAACGTGCACCTAAGCCCGCCGCTGCAGGCCTACATGTTGGCCTTGGTCCGTGCCACCCGGGAGGCCGCCGCCGGAGGCAACGGAGCCAGTACCGCCGCTTCCAAGGTTCTGTCGTACGGGGCCAGCCCCCGCGCCTCGCTCGCCCTGGTCCAGGCCACCCGGGCCTTGGCTTGGCTGCATGGCATGGACCACGGAACACCGGAAGTCGTGCAGAATGTGTTCCTAGACGCCCTTCGCCATCGTGTGGGGCTGACCTACGAGGCCGAGGCGGAGGAGACCACGACGGACGAGATTCTGCGGGGCGTGTTGGAGCGCGTGCCGGTTCCCGCAGGTTATTAAGGAGGGAGGCGGGGAATTCTTTCGATGACGACCGTGACCGGCCCCGGCGAGACGGCCCGCAAAGCGCCTTTGGCCATGCTCCGCCGGCTGGAGTGGCGCGTCCGCATGGCGGCCGACTCCTTTTTGGGCGGGGAATACCGGTCTGCCTTCCGCGGCCGGGGGCGGGAATTCGACCAGGTCGTCAAATACGAGTTCGGTGACGACATTCGTGACATCGACTGGAACGTCTCGGCGCGGCTGGGGGAGCTGTATCGGAAAAAGTTTATCGAAGAGCGTGAACTCACCGTGATCCTGCTTTTTGAGGACACGCCGTCCTTGCAGTTCGGGTCCGGCAGCCGGACCAAGCGCGAGGCGTTGCTGGAAATCGCCGGACTCTTTGCACTCACGGCGGCAGGGAACCGGGATCGGGTGGGGTTCTGGCACGCCACGCCCACGGGCCATGACGTGCGGCAGCCGGTGCGCGGGCGGGTCAACATTGTGCGGACTGCCGCCACCCTGCTGGGCCAGCCGATCCCAAAACTTGAGGATGGGGCGGAGGTGGAGGTGGACTGGAAACTTTTTTTCCATGCCTTTCCCCGGCACAGCGTGGTGCTGTGGTGTGGTGATTTTCCACCACGGAGCCCAGGAGCGGGGTGGGCCGCCCTCAAGAAACGTTACGAGATCATCGGGGTAAGGGTGGACGACCCCTGGGATCTGGAGCTTCCCTCCGCCGGAATACTTCCGGCGGTGGATCCTGAGACTGGCGAAGTTCTGGCTTTTGATACCGGCACCCAGGAAAGCCAGAGTCGGCACGATGCCTGGAAGGCCGGGCGGGAGCAGGCGTGGGAGGAGTGGTTTCCCAGCCCGCTGCAGCGTCTGACCGTCAGCACGGAAGGGGACATGCTTGATCCCCTTGTGGCCTTTTTCAAAAAAAGGATGAAGGGGGTGCGGCGGTGACCCCGTCCCCGGCGATGTTGCCCGGAGGCTGGACCCTTGCCGAGCCGCTCTGGCTCTTGGCGCTCCTGCTTTTGCCGCTGGCCGCATGGTGGCGGAGCCGTCGGCCGCGACCGGTCTTGGTGATTCCCCGGGTGGCGAAGTGGGCGGGAGCGCCGGCCGTTTCCATCGGCCGGATGCCATCCATTTTGGCAGGCTTGGGTTTTGTGGCGCTGGTGGTGGCCTTGGCCCGTCCGCAGCAGCTGGAGGAGAAAAAACAAGTTCGGCAGAAGGGATACGACATCATGATGGCGATTGATCTTTCGCCCAGCATGTTGGCCGAGGACTACGAGGGCCCGCAGGGGCGGATCAACCGGCTCCAAGCCATCCAGCCGATCATCGAGGCGTTTATTTCACGAAGGCCCACGGACCGAATCGGCGTGGTGGTCTATGGAGGCAGGGCCTACACGCTTTCTCCGCTGACGTTCGATCACGGGTGGCTGGCTCGGCAGATCCAGCGGCTCAAGATTGGTCTGGTGGAGGATGCCACGGCGGTGGGCGACGGATTGGGATTGGCGGTGACCCGACTGGAACAAGCGGAGCGGGAGAAGGGAGGCCAGCGCAAGGGCGCGTTTGTGATTCTTCTGACCGACGGGTCGAACAACAGCGGGGTGCTGGCGCCCCTGCAGGCTGCAGAGCTGGCACGGGCCCGGGGTATCCCGGTGTACACGATCGGTGCGGGCCGGCCGGGAATCGTCCCCATGCCGGTCGTGGACAATGCCGGGCGAAAACTCGGATACCGCCAGGCCATTTCCGATTTGGACGAGGAGACCCTCCAGCAAATTGCCTCCATCACGGATGGCAAATTTTTCCGGGCCATGGATGTGGGGACCGCGGAGGCGGCCTTTGCGGCCATTGATCGCCGGCAGCGGATTGAGTTTAACGCCAAGGCACAGATCCGCGCCCACGAGTGGTTCGCGGCCTTGGCGGCCCCGGGGTTGGCGGCATTCTTTTTCGGCATCGCGCTGGCCCGGCCCGGGCGATGGGGGAGAACCGCTTGAATCTCCTTTTTGGCATTCACTGGGAGCAACCGTGGATTTTGGCGCTGGTGCCGCTGGCCCCATTTTTGGCTTGGGCGGTTTTCCGCGGCCCGACAGGCAAGGCCGGTGCGCTCAGCCTGCCCAAGGTAACGCGACGCTGGGCGGGGGCCCGTGCGGTGGTGGATCGGCCCGCCGCCAAACGAAGGGCCAGCGGTCTTTGGCTTGGTTTGGGAAGTGCCTTGGTGCTGGCGGCGCTGGCTCGGCCCCAATGGGGAAATTTGGAGGAGACGGTGTTCGACCAGTCGCGGGAAGTGCTGATTGCCCTGGATCTCTCCGCCAGCATGTTGGCGGAAGATGTGAAGCCGACGCGGCTGGCGCGAGCCAAGTTGCTGATCGGGGCCCTGTTGGATGAGCTGGAGGGAGAACGGGTGGGACTGGCGGTATTTGCCGGCACGGCTTTCCTGCAGGTCCCCATGAGTTCGGATTACGAGATTATGCGGGACATTCTGCCCGGACTGGATCCTTCTTACCTTCCGCAGTCAGGTACGGATTACGCCGGGATGTTGAGGGTGGCCAACGAGGCCTTTGGGCAGAGCACGGCGGCGGACCGATTCCTGATCGTGCTGAGCGATGGGGAGGCCCACGACCCTGAATGGAGGAGGGGATTGGACGAGTTGAAGAAAAAAGAGGTGAAGATTATTTCCCTGGGGATCGGAACGGCCGCAGGGGGATTGGTGCCGGATCGACAGGGCGGGGTGGTCAAGGACGGGCGCGGCGCGGCTGTTCTCTCCAAACTCGAGCCGGCCACGCTGGAGGAGTTGGCCCAGACCACGGGAGGCACCTACCGCGAGGCGTCCAACTGGGTGGACCTGGCGGAACTGATCCGGGAGACGGTGGCGCAGGGGGAGGCCGGAGAGTTTTCCAAAACGCGGGATGTCAGGATGGCCGAGCGGTTTCAATGGTTTTTGGCCCCGGGGATTTTGCTTTTGGCACTGAGTTATGCGCTGGAGATTCCCTCGTTGCCGACCCGCCGCCGGCTGGCCATGGGGACCACCAGCCGTGGGGAACCCCTGCCCGTGCCGATAGAAAAGAAAACCACCCGGCTGGTTTCCCGTGAAGGACCGCCGATCCTGGCCAAGAATCCATGAAAATCCTCCCCCTTCTTTTCCTTCTTGGGCTGGCAGGGGCGGCCCGTTTGGCGTGCGCGGCCAACCAACCCGGATCGGCATCCATGGCGCCGGATCTTTCCGGATCCCTGCGGGAGACGGTGGCGGCCTTGGCGGAAAAGGAAAATCGGCCGGCGACTGACTACGCGCGGATGGCGGAGGAGACGATTGCCTTTGGATCCAACCCGGAATCAGTCTCCCAGCTGAACGGCAAAATGCCGGATGCACAAGATCCCCAAGGGCCCTGGCGTCACCTGGTGAACGATGCGCTGTCCGGAGTGGATGAGGGAGAGCGGTTGGATCCCAAGGCGGCGGATTGGGCGGGCTTGCGCGAAAAACTGAAGCAAATGCAGCCACCACCACCGCCACCGTCCCAAGGCGGGTCAAAAAAAGACAAAAAAGACCAGAAGAAGGACAAGAAACAGCAAAAGGGATCCGGGAAAGACAAACAACCGCAGTCCGGCGGTGGACAGAAGTCTGAGGAACAGGAGGGAGGGGAAGGAGAGCAGGGCGAAGGAGAGTCTGAGGGCTCACCTTCCGAGGGTCAGCCTGGGAAAGGAAAGCAGAAGGGAGGCGAGGAAAATGATTCCGGTGAGGGCGGGGGCCAGAGCCAGGAACAGCAGGCCCAGGGAAAGGATCCCAATGAGATTCGTGAATTTAGCAA
>CAZWQT010000040.1:0-11514 GCA_964635945.1 uncultured Akkermansia sp.
GAGAGATCTTCGGGGATGAGCTTGGGAGCGCGGATCAAACGAAGGCGGGGGCCTGGTGCGGAAGTTTGTGGGCGGCGGCCACCGCCGGGCAGGTCAACTTGCCGTTCTGGATGCTGATGCCGGTGAGGAGGCCGGGTTGCCGTTGGCAGGCACCGGCCAGGCCTTGGTCCGCGATCAGCTCGACGAAAGGGTAGGTGACATTAGTGAGCGCCTGGGTGGCAGTGCGGGCGTAGGCCCCGGGCATGTTGGCGACACAGTAGTGCACCACGCCTTCCTCGACATAAATGGGCTCATCGTGAGTGGTGGGGCGGGAGGTTTCCGAGCAACCCCCCTGGTCGATGGCGATATCCACAAAAACACTGCCCGGGCGCATGCGGCGGAGCATGCCGCGGTTGACGAGTTTGGGGGCTTTGGCGCCCGGGATCAGCACCGCGCCGATCAGCAGATCCACATGGGGAAGGAGTTCGTCGAGGTGGGCCTGGTTGGAGAAGAGGGTGTGGGCGGTATGCATCGTGATGTCCAGGAAACGCATCCGTTCGAGGTCCACCTCGAGAATGGTGACGTCCGCCCCCAGTCCGGTCGCCATCCGGGCGGCGTTGATGCCGGAGGTGCCGCCGCCGATGACGACGACCCGACCCGGAAGCACGCCGGGGACCCCGCCCAGCAACACCCCGCTGCCGCCGCGGTTCTTCGCCAGGAAGTAGGCCCCAACGATGACGGACATGCGCCCGGCGATTTCCGACATCGGCTCCAACAAGGGGAGTCGGCGTCCTTGGGAGACCATCTCGTAGGCCACGCCGGTGACGCCGGAGCTTAGGAGGGCTTCCGTAAGTTTGAGGTCGGCGGCCAGATGCAGGTAGGTGAAGAGAATCTGATTTTTCCGGAGCAAGCTGAATTCTGAGGTCAGAGGCTCCTTTACCTTCACCACCATTTCGGCGGCAAACGCGTCGGCGTGCTCCGGGACAATTTTGGCCCCGGCTTGCTCGTATTCCTGATCGGGATAGCCGGAACCGATGCCGGCATTCTTTTCCACAAGAACCTTATGGCCACGTTGGATCAGCTGGTAGGCGGCGGAGGGAAGCAGGGCCACCCGGGCTTCCTGAGTTTTAATCTCCTTGGGCACGCCGATGACCATGCCTTTATTTTGCACGGGGTCGGGCGGGATGCCAGCGGGGAAAAGGCAGGGGGCTGGCGAAAAGGGGGGTTTCGAAGTAAGTTCAGGAATGCACGAAAAATTATCAGCCGCGCGACTGGAGGAACTCCGCCAGATGGATCGGGCGCATCACCTGCACCCTTTCACGGATCATGCGGCGATGCACCCCACGGGCACCCATGTCATCACCAGCGGGGAGGGGGTTTATCTGTACGG
Source organism: uncultured Akkermansia sp. (assembly GCA_964635945.1). Taxonomy (GTDB): domain Bacteria; phylum Verrucomicrobiota; class Verrucomicrobiia; order Methylacidiphilales; family Verrucolacustridaceae; genus Verrucolacustris. The sequence goes on from CAZWQT010000040.1 coordinate 1,370, forward strand.
GGAAGAGGGCCAGCTCCTGGACGGACTTGCGGGGCTGTGGTGCGTCAACGTCGGCTACGGTCGCAAAGAGATCGCCGATGCGGTGTCCAAGCAGATCCGGGAACTCTCGTACTATCCCAGCTTTTTCAACACCACCACCGAGGCGGCGGTGTTGCTGGCGGACCGGTTGGGAAAAATGGCGCCCGGCCAGCTGAAGTATGCGGTGTTCAGTAACTCCGGTTCCGAGGCCAACGAGACGGGGCTGAAGATCATCCGGCAATATCAGATCCTCAGGGGCAAGCCGAACCGCACCAAGATTCTCACACGCAATTATGCTTATCACGGCGTGACGCTGGCCACGGCCAGCATGACGGGTCTGCCTAACTGCCAGCAGCCTTTCGGACTGCCTTTGCCCGGATTTCTCCATGCCCCGGCTCCCTATGCCTATGCAGTCGGACGGGAAAAGGATGCGGAAGCCTACGGGCTGGAGTGTGTGGCCGAGACGAGAAAGCTCATTGAGAAGGAGGGACCGGAAACGATTGGCGCCATGATCCTGGAGCCGGTGCAGGGAGCGGGCGGGGTGATCGTGCCGCCGCCGGGATATCTGGCGGCGATGCGAAAACTTGCCCGGGAGTACGACATGCTTTTCGTATGTGACGAGGTGATCAGCGGATTCGGCCGGATGGGATGCTGGTTCCTCAGTGAAATGTGGGACTTGCAGCCTGATCTGATGATTTTGGCCAAAGGGCTGACGAGTGGTTATGTCCCGATGGGGGCAACGATGGTCGCGCAGCCCATCGCGGAGGCACTGATGAAAGGCGGCTACTTCGCGCACGGATTTACCTACACCGGGCATCCGGTGTCGGCGGCGGCAGCCTTGGCCAACCTCGATATCATCGAAAAGGAGAAATTGGTGGAGCGAACCAAGGAGAAGACCGGCCCTTATTTTCAAAAGAAGCTGCAGGAGTTTGTCGGGCACCCGGCGGTGGGGGAGGTGCGTGGATTGGGGCTGATCGGGGCGATGGAGCTGTTGCCCAAAGGCGGAAGAAAGGAACTCAAGCCAGGAATGAATCTCGGGATCCTGGGCGCGGCCAAAGTCCGGAGCGAGGGGGCGATTGTACGCGGCATCCGCGATCTACTGGCTTTTTCGCCGCCGCTCGTAATCACCGAACCTCAGATCGACGAGATGTTCGCGGCCGTGCGGCGGGGAATCGACAAGCTCTGGGCTTAGGTTTTTAGCGGTCTAGCCCTGATTTATGGAGGGGGCCTTGGGGGTCCAGGCGCCCCTTTCGTTGCCGTCCGTCGGCCTTTTTAAAAGTCTTTGAGATTGGCGATGGCCGACATGATCTCGTCGGCGAACTTTTGGTAGTCCTCCCGGTTTTTCGGGTCGCCGGAAAAGCGCATGGGCTGGCCATACACCACGTGGATGGGGCGAAAGGGGCGCCATCCTCCTCCACGAGGCAAGGCATCACGACTGCCGATGATATGGACCGGCACCACCGGAGTGCCGGTGCGGGCGGCGATCAGGCCGATGCCGGGCTCGGCTTTGCCCAGGTCGCCGTCCATCGTGCGTGCTCCTTCGGGAAAAAGAACCAGCGTTCCCTTGTTTTTCAGAACTTCAAATATGTTCTTCAGGGAGGAAGGGCCGGGGGAGTTTTGATTCACGGGAATGGAACCGATGGAGGGAAGGAGCCAGGATCCGATCGGAGGGGCAAAGAGGGTGTGGCGCGCAAGGTAGTACGTCACGCGGGGGACATTGCAGCCCACGGCAGGTGGATCGAAGTAGCTCGCGTGGTTGGGGGCAAGGATCAGGGGTCCGGGAGGCAGAGAATCCACGCCCCGGCTGCGCATGAAGTGGAAGGTTCGGAAGAAAAAGTAGGAAAAAAGGCGGCAGCAGTGAAACCAGAACGGACAGACCTTCATGGAACGGATGGCGCAGGGGAGAGCCGAGGGCGAACCTCGTGCACGATCATGTCGGCCAGGGTTCGGGCATCGTGCTGACCGCTGTCCAGGAGTTTGGCGTCGGCCGCACGAAGGAGGGGTGCGGCAGCGCGGGAAGAGTCGAGCTTGTCCCGGGCGGCCAGATCATCGCGCTCTCCCTGCTTTTGACGCCGGGCGGCCCGGACCTTGGGGCAGGCATCAATGAAGAACTTATAAGGACTATCGGAGCAGACGACGGTGCCGATGTCCCGTCCTTCCATGACAAGCGGGGCGGAAAGGCGAAGCTTCCGCTGCACATTCACCAAATATTCCCGGAGTTCCGGCAGGGCGGAAACCGGGGACACGGCCGCGTTCACCTCCGGCAGGCGGGTGTGCGGTCCCAGATCCCTGCCCCCTTCGTGCAGCTGAACCTCCCCATGGTGGATGGCAGCCTGGAAAGCCACCTTACCGAGAAGTTGGCGCATGCGTTCGCGGGAAGTGGGGTCGTGGCCGGCCTCGAGGGTGAGAAAGGTGAAAGCGCGGTACATGGCGCCGGTGTCGACGTAAACAAAACCGAGATCCTTGGCGACCAGGCGGGCGACCGTGCTTTTGCCCGAGGCGGCCGGGCCGTCGATGCAAATGACCGGATGCAGCATCCCTAGCGTCCCAGTTCCTGCAGCAGGGAGATCTGTTTGGCAAAGCCGGGGTAACTCGTCTCGATGCAGTCGGTGTCCTTCACCAGAGTTTTGCCTTTTGCGAGGAGTCCGAGAATCGCGCAGGACATGGCAATCCGGTGATCCCCGTGGCTTTCCACCTCAGCCCCGACCAGGGAGCGGCCGCCTTCGATGGCCAGACCGTCGGGACGTTCTTCCACCGGCACCCCGAACAGGCGCAGGTTTTTGGCCATGACGGCCAGACGGTCGCTTTCCTTGTGCCGGAGTTCCTCCGCATCCTTGATTTCCGTAATACCTTTGGCGAGTGCGGCCGCGGCGGTGAGAATGGGGATTTCGTCGATCAAGGCGGGGATCTCCTTGCCGCCGACCGTGGTGGCACGCAGTTCCGTCCCGCCTTCCACGTACACGGTGCCCATCGGTTCGGGCATGGGTTCTTCCACTTTCTCCACGATGCCGGCGCCCATGCGGAGCAGGGCGGAGAGCAGGGCGGTGCGGGTGGGATTCAGACCGAGACGGCGAAGGGTAAGTTTTGATCCGGGGAGTCCGGCGGCAAGGACGATCCAAAACGCCCCCGAGGAAAAATCGCCCGGCACTTCCAGGTCGGTTCCCTCCAGCCGCTGGGGGCCGTGGAGGATGATGTTGTTTTTTTCCCTCCGGAAAGTGGCCCCGAAGGCAGGCAGGAGTCTTTCCGTGTGGTCACGGGAAAGGGAGGGTTCCAAGAAGTCGGTTTTGCCTTTCGCCTGGAGCCCCGCGAGAAGCACGCATGACTTCACCTGGGCACTGGCGACCTTGCTCTTGTAGTGGATGGCCTGCAGCGGTTTGCCCTGCACCGTCAAAGGAGGACGATCCCCGCCTCCCTCGCAAAGGATTTCGGCGCCGAACAGGCGCAGAGGTTCGGCAATGCGGGCCATGGGGCGGCGGCTGAGGGAAGCGTCCCCAAACAGGCGCGTGGTGAAGGGTTGGCCCGCCACGATGCCCGCGAGCAGGCGCATGGTGGTGCCGCTATTACCGCAGTCGATCGGTTCGGCGGGAGCAAGCAGATGACCGTTTCGTCCCTCCATGACCACCTCGTCGGGCGAGACTCGATCCACCCGGCAGCCCAGGGCCTGAAAGGCATGGAGAGTGGAGAGGCAGTCCTCCCCGGGAAGAAATCCGCGGATGCGGGTGGTGCCGTGGGCGAGACCCCCGAGCATGATGCCGCGGTGGGAGATGCTTTTATCTCCGGGCACGGAGAATTCGGCGACCAACTTGCGGAGCGGGCGGATTTCCAACTGGCTCATGAGCGGGCAAGATTGCGCCGGATTTTGGCGGCTTCATCCAAAAACTTTGCCAAGGCCGGGGCATCCTGTTTTTCCAGGGAAGTCTCGAGCTCCTGCAACCCTGCGCGGAACTCCCCAAGGGCCGAAAGGATTTCGCCCCGGTTGCCGAGCAGGATTTCAGCCCAGAGGGCAGGGGAGCCGGCGGCGACGCGGGTGGTGTCGCGGTAGCCGGGGCCGGCCAAGGCCAGGCCGGATTTTCCCGCGGCGAGAACCAGGGCGGCGGCCACCGCATGGGGGAGATGGCTGATGCGGGCCACCTGGCGGTCGTGCTCTGCGGGATCAAGCTGGAGGATACGGCCGCCGAGGGCCTGCCAAAATCCGGCGGCATCCTGCACGGTGTCTGCCGGAGTCTGTGGGCCGGGGGTAAGGATCACGGGAGCACCCTGAAAAAGATCGGCGCGGGCGGCAGAGAAGCCGGCATTTTCCGAACCCGCCATGGGGTGGGAACCGATCCAGCGGGCGCGACCGGCAAGGAGAGGAGCGATTTCTTTCTCCACCGGGTCTTTGACGCTGGCCACGTCCGTGACGAGTGTTTTGGCGGAGAGATGGGGGAGTAGGGACTGAACTAAGGAGGCAAGGACCGAAGCAGGAGCGCCGAGGATGACGAGGTCGGAACCGGCCACGGCGGAAAGGTCGGTTCCGGTTTGGGCTTTGGGCAACGCCTTTTGGATCGGAGCCAGGGATTCTTTTTTTCGCGACCAGACCAAGAGGGAGGCATCGGGAAACTTGTGGGTCACCGCGAGGGCCACCGAACCGCCGATCAGTCCAGGGGCGAGAACGGAAATCTTGGCTGGCTTCATTTCTGACCAGCCAGCACGCGGGGCAGAGCCTCTTCGAGACGGGCCATCTGCTCGGGGGTCCCAATGGAGATGCGAATCCAGTTCGGGAGGCGGTAGCTGCGCAGCGGACGAACGATCAGCCCGCGTTTCTGGAGTTCCCGGAAAACGGCATCGCCGTCCCCGACCTCGACCATGACGAAATTGGCTGTGCCCGGGATGAAGCGAAGCCCGAGTTTTTTCAGGAAGGCCTCAAGGCGCTGAAGCCCCGTGAGGGTAAGGGTGACTGTTTTGCGAACGTGATCGGTGTCAGCCAAGCCAGCGAGGGCGGCAGCCTGAGCGGGGGAGGAAGTGTTGAAGGGTTGGCGGGATTTCTGGAGAACGGCGGCGATGTCAGGCCGCGCCAGACCGTAGCCGATGCGGAGTCCCGCGAGGCCCTGGACTTTCGAGAAGGTGCGGAGGACGACCACAGGCCGGCCTTCCTTGACCCAACGGACGGACGGAGGGGGTTCGGGGAGAAATTCGTAGTAGGCCTCGTCGAGGACGAGGAGGGGACCGGCGGGAAACTTTTCGACAAATGCGGCGAGCTCCGCATTGGGTATGCGGGTGCCGGTGGGATTGTTGGGTGAGGCGAGGAAGGCGAGGCGCACTTCGGGGGAGAGGCGGGCGACGAATCCGGCCAGGTCATGGTGGAAGTCGCGATCTGGAACCTCTTCAAAAGGGACGCCAAAAAGTTTGGCCATGAGACCGTACACCGCGAAGGCGTAAGCCGAGGCCAGGACCTTGCCTTCTCCCGGGCGGGTGAAGGCGTGGTAGCAGAACTCGATGATCTCGTTGGAGCCGCAGCCGAGAACAACATGGTCGCGGGTGAGGCCGTGGGCTTTGGCGATGGCGTCGCGCAGGGCGAGCCCGGCGCCGTCCGGGTAGAGGTGAGTGTGGGGTAGCTCGTCACGAATGGCCTGCAGGGCGTGGGGGGAGGGGCCGAGCGGATTTTCGTTGGAGGCGAGCTTGGCGATCTGGGAAGTTTCGAGGCCGTATTCGCGGGCGACATCGGAAATGGGGCGGCCCGGCTCGTACGGGACGAGCTCCTCGATGTAGGGATTGGGGCGGGGATTCACGTTGTTGGTTTTAGTTTAAGTGGGGTGGATGAGTTAGGGACGACAAGGGACGGAGGAGGTTTGGCGGGCGCGGAAGCGTTCGAGAGCCCGGCGAGTTTTGGGGTCACGGTGGGCGAGGCAGGCAGCGGCGAAGAGGGCGGCGTTGATCTGCCCGGCTTGACCGGCGGCGAAGAAGGGACCGGTGGAGGAAGCGCCGAGTTTGCGGAGGAGGGCGAGCGTACGGGCGGGCGAGGTGGAGTCCGGAACGAGGAGAGGGCCGGGCCCTTTTGCTTGTCCCACTTTCCTAGGAATGTAGGACGATGCGGGAGAGGGATAGGGGGCGATGGTGAGGGGTGCTTCAGGAGAAAGACGGATGCCGAGGCGGCGCAGGGTGCGGACGGTCTCGGGAAGCCGGCCAGCAGCAGAGAGGCGGACGGTGGCGAACATGGTCTCTCACCCTAGCGGGAAACCGCCCCCCGCCTCAACTGGAAGCACTCTGATACCGGCGGAGCCCTAAAAGGAAAAATAGCGTGGCCAAAACAGCCACCACTCCGCTGGAGAGAAGAAAAAGAAGAATCGGACCGGGTTCCATTCCCCGAATCAGGGTCGAGGCGGGGACATTCGCCACCAGAAGAAGCGGGATCGCAAAGGTAAAGGCGATCCGGAACCAGCCGGAGGCAGCCTCGCGGGGAATTCGGGCCACGTGGAAGATCGTGTAGTAACCCAGGAGAACCGATTCCGCCTGGATGATCCAGAAGGTCAGGGAGACCAGGGCCATCAGGACCGCGTAGTGAACCAGGAGTCCGGCGAAAACCAGGGCGAGATAGGATCCCAGTTCCGCCATCGAGGGGTGCAGGTCCAATCCCTGGACGGCACCGGCCAGAACCACCCCCGCGATGGCCCCGTTGGCGAGCGGGCCGATTTCCAGATGGGAGGTGCTGACCAGAAACGGAGGGGGTGCCGGCTTGAGCAGGATAAAGTCGAGTTTCCCGGTGCGGACCAGTTCGGGAAGTTTGGTCAGGCCAGGCATGAGAAAAGCGGTGAAGATCTGGATGACCAGCTGATTCGTGGCGACCAGCACAATCATTTCATTCCGGCTCCAGCCGGCCACTTCGTCCACGTGGTGGTAGATCACCCCGACAAAAGCCAGCTGGAGAACAAACCAGGCCAACTCGACGGCCACCCAGGCAAAGAAACCCGCGCGGAACATCAGTTCCCGGGTGGCGGCGTAGCGGACCTGCAACAGCCAAAGACGGAGGAGCTTCACTTTTTTCAGCCGCCGGCGGCGGTGTAACGCCGGAGGCCGGCTTTCCAAATGAAATGGGCGAGGACAAGAAACAGAAAAGCCCAGCCATACTGGAGACAGAGGCCGGCTTTCCACGCTCCTTCGGTGAGCGTTCCGCAAAGGGCCGCCGCCGGGAACCAGTATTCGTAGGCAAAGGGAAGAAGGCGGACCACGGCGAAGAGCGGGGCGGGCAGCAGATCGAGAGGAAAGACATGGCCGCCGGCGAGAAACTCCAGGGCGTAGACCAGAAAGATCAGGGCACTGACATCGAGCAGCCAAAACGCGCAGAGGGAAAGGCAGAGGGTAAGGCTGAACTGGAGAAGAGCGGAACCGAGCAGGGCCGGGATCCCGTGGACGAGATTTAGGTTGGTCAATTCAAGATCCACGACCCGGGACAGCAGGAAAAGGCAGAAGGAGACGGGGATCAGGGCGGCGACGAGGTAGGCGCAGCGCCCCGCCGCAAACAGGGCCCCACGATAGAGACCGTAAGGAAGGGGGCGTAGGAGGATGGGATTGAGCATCCCCTCGCGAATTTCCCGGGAGATCTGGAAATCGTCATCGGAAGGCTGGCAGATCGCCTCCACCACCAGCATCACCGCGTAATAGGTGAGAATGCCGGCAAAGGTGTAGTGGCCCACCCTCTCCCGCCCTTGAAACACCGCGCCCCAGAAGACCCACGAAACGAGCAGAGGAAGTGCGCTAAAGACGGAGCGGAGAAGGTAGTTCCAGCGGTAAGCCAGCTGCTGTTGCAGGCCGAGGGAAAAAACGGCGGGAAGGGCGCGGAGAGAGGTCACCGTTTGCGCCGGAGGTGCGTGGGCAGGATGCCCAGTTCGGAACGGTATTTGGCAATGGTACGCCTGGCCACCGGAATGCCCCGCTCTTTGAGGAGCTCCTCCAGAGTCGCGTCCGAGTAAGGTCGGGCCGGATTTTCCCGGCCAACGATTTCTGCGAGGATCTCCTTGGCGCTGGTGTTGGCCACCGCCGGTCCTTGGCCGTCTTCCCCGCCGACGGCGGTGGCAAAAAAGAAGCGGAGCGGCACCACGCCGAAAGGCGTGCGCACGTATTTGTTGGCGACCGCGCGGCTGACGGTGGTCTCGTGAACCCCGATTTCGGCAGCGGCATCGGTCATGGTCAGGGGGTGAAGGGCCGCGGGTCCTTTTTCGAAATAGTCGGCCTGTCGTCGGGCGATCACCTCCAAAAGTTTTTGCAGGGTTTGCTGGCGGCGCTCGAGCGCCTGCAACAGAAAGCGGGCGGAGCGGATTCGTTCCTTGAGGTAGGTGCGGGTCTGCTCATCGGCGGAGCCGTCCCCGAGCAGATCCTTGTAGAGGTCGCTGATCCGGAGCCGGGGCAGAAGATCCCCCTCCAACTGGGGGACCCAACGTCCATCGTCCCGGGCAAAATTAGCTTCGGGCCGAACCACCAGATCGGGGCGGTCGGGGGCATAAGCCGCGCCGGGGCGGGGAGAGAGGCGGGCAATGGCCTCGGAGGCAGCCAGAACGGAATCAACCGGCACGGAGAGGGCGGCGGCAATTTCGGTAAACTTCCTTTTGCCGAGGAGATCGAAATGCTCCCGGACGATGCGGGCTTCCAGGGAGTCGTTCCGGCCCCGGGCATGGAGTTGCAAGAGCAAGGCCTCGGGCAACGTGCGGGCGGCAACTCCCGGCGGATGAAAGGACTGAACCAGTTCCAACGCCTGGACGGCGGTTTCCATGGCAACTTTCGCGGCCGAAGCGATTTCGGAAAGTTCCACCCGCAAAAAGCCGTCTTCATCCAAATTGCCGATGATTTCCAAAGCGGCGGCGCGAAGTTTGGCACGGGCGGAGGCCAGGGCCAGTTGGGATTCGAGGTGTTCCGATAGCGATTCCGGGCGAATGGTGGATTCGAGAAAAGCTTGTTTGGCATCCAGCTTGGGGCGATCCGGTCGCGCGGATGCGACGGGCCAATCGGTATCCGGCCCCGGCGACTCTTCGTCCTCGGTTTCGGTCGAAGGGGTCTCCGCCAGCTCGGTCAAAGGAGTTTCTTCCTCCAGCACCGGGTTGGTCTGGAGTTCTGATTGAAGAAGGTTCTGCAATTCCAAGGCCGGGGTCTGAAGCAACTGGAGGGATTGCTGAACCTGCGGGGAGATCGTGGTGGTTTGTCGCAGGCCGGTCTGCAGGGAAATCGACATGGGGTGGATTTTGGGATTGGGGTCGGGCTGAAAAAAGGCAAAAGACTTCATGGCCGAAGCGATTTTGACCATCCTAGGAAGCGGAAGCAGGGGGAATGCCCTTCACTTGGAGCACCGGGGGGCCGCCTTGCTGGTGGACGCCGGGCTCAGCGCCAAACAGCTGGAGATGCGAATGGAGGAGACAGGGGCAGCCGGGGCGGAGTTGCTGGGGGTGGTGCTGACTCATGAGCATGGGGATCACTCCTCCGGGCTGAAGACCTTTCTGAAAAAACGGAGGGTACCGATTTATGCCTCCCACGGGACCAAGGACGCGTTGGAGCCCCATGTGGCCACGGCGGAGTGGAGGTCCTTCGAAGCAGGGGCCCAGCTCGAAATCGGCGCCTTCCGTGTGGAAACCTTCCCCGTGCCCCATGATGCGGCGGAGCCGATTGGGTTGCGGGTGACGGCGGGGGCGGCGCGGATCGGCCTTATTTCCGACCTGGGTTTTGTGACGCGGTTGGTGGTGGAGAGGTTGAGGGGATGTGCGGCCCTGGTTCTGGAATCGAACTACGACGAGGCGATGCTGCGGGAGGAGGAGAAGAGACCGTGGTCGGTCAAACAGCGGATTTCTGCCCGGCACGGCCATCTTTCCAACGGGGCGGCCGCGAAACTGGTGGAGGAGGTGGCGGGTGCGGAGTTACGGGAGCTTTTCCTTGGACATATCAGTGAGGATTGCAACCGGCCGGAATTAGCCCGGAAGGCCATGGAGGAGGCTTTGCGCAAGGCGGGACGGTCCGGGGTGAGAATCCATGAGACTTGTGCCGATCAAGCGGGCCCTCGAGTGGAAATATAGGCGGGGAAATAGGGTTGCGCCGGGGGCTTGGCGGGAGGATAATTTCTTCAATCGCGGGCGTAACTCAGTTGGTAGAGTGCAACCTTGCCAAGGTTG